>JBBRRL010000270.1:0-4275 GCA_038200775.1 Nitrospirales bacterium | reverse complement strand
ATTCGTCCCGATGAAACGGAATTTCACTGTCTGACCCACTTTCATCCGGACCACATCCGTTGACGGATACGCCTTGCCGTTGATGCTGAAATAGTTCGGCAGGCCGCATCGCGGGATACGTCAGCCATTCGCGCTTTAGCCAATCTTGAAGCTGGATGACGTAGGCCAGGTCCGCGCGCGGACCGGTCTCCTCGCGGGGTTCGATGACAAGCGCCCCGTATAGTCCAAGTGCCTGTTGCCTGTCTGCATGGTCATTGGTGTGATTTAAAAATGTCCCTGACTTCAAGACAGTGTATTCGCAAACATAGGTTCCACCCGGTGGGACCGGTTCCTGGGTGATATGCGCGGGCCCGTCCATCTCGGTAGGCGACTGCAAATCCCACGCCGACACCAAACGCCATGACACCCCAGAAGAGCAGCTCTGTTGGCTCCATAGCCCATATCGCGCCCCATCATGAGAAAACTCATTACCGGTGCCATCCCGGCCATCATGGCGTTCATACTCATGAACTCGGGCAAGAAAGTCTGGCGGACATTCTCCCAGTAGGTCCGGCTCATGATGCGGCGCATGAATAAGGCCTGGAAGATTAGCAATCCAAAGGCAAAGCCAGCCGCATACTCGACGATCACATCCAACCACATTGGCAACCCGACAGCCGCGGTGATCACGGCTGCGAGAATGATGCCGGTGGCGTCGCCGGCGACGCAGTGAATCATGCTTCCTATACCCTGTTTCCAGAGCGGTGCGGTGAACTGCTCATACGTGTCAGACCGCGGCTCCTTGTCAGCGAAGACATGGATCAATTGTCCAACTGGACCCATATAGAGCGTAACGAGGATGAATTCCATGCGCATGATGTCGGTTCCGGATTGTTCCGAAACTGGTCCCAGGCCACGTAGGCAGTTGAGATGAGAACTACGACGAACCATGCAAGCAGGAAGTAATCAATCGGTTGAACGATCACTTGTTAATCCTCGATGGTGGTTTTATTGCTCGGAGCTCTTCCCTATTTGGGGGCAATACTAGTCCAAAAGCTGATTTGTTTCCTCCAGGTCCTATGCTCTAATTCGGTCAGGATCACATCAAATCGGGAGGATGAACATGCGCTATATGCTGATAGTAGTCGTTTTTGCTGCCGGTCTCATCGGCAATGCCTGGGCATTGTCAGAGAAGGACAAGGCCCTTCAAGCCACCGTCACGATGGAGGAAGCCATCCGGATTGCCACGCAGTCACAGCCGGGTAGCACGCCCTATGAAGTCGAAATGGAAACGGAAAACGGACGGGTTACATACCGCGTCCAGCTCACCGACGCCGACAAAAAAAAGTACAAGGTCTATGTCGATGCCCAGGACGGGAAGATCGTCGAAAAGAAGTAACTCGCGGACGAGTTGCCGTGCGTGAGCCTAGGCGCGAACGTCTTGCTATCACAACCTCAGCGCCTAGGCTGCCTCGCTTCCGCGGACCGCACGACTCGGTATCTTTTGACTCCACCGCTCACCGACTTCCCGAGGGTGAAATTTCTTGACGGCGCGTTGATAGATGGACCGAAAACTCACGCGTTTTGTTTTCCTCAGCGCTATCGCCATGGTCTTCCTACCGTCTATATCCACGCCAGCCACTGATGACATGCTTGTGCGGACCATTAATCATCTCTTGGCGTATGTGGAGGCATCGAACTGCGTCTTTATAAGAAAAGGCCAAGAACATAACTCTAAAGAAGCTGCGAAACACCTCAAGGCGAAGTATGACTACTTCATGTTCAATATTAAAACGCCTGAGGAATTTATCGAGAAGGCCGCCTCAAAAAGTGTAATGGACGGCCCGTACTGGGTGCGATGCGCCGATCATTCGCCAATCTCAAGCGCCGAGTGGCTCACGCATGAATTGACCAACTACCGCAAGGCGATGCATGACAATGCATCAGCCAAGTAACTGTTCACACCGCTTTACTTTCTTTCCTCACCTAAACACCCGAATGAACGCTTGATATTATGAAAGCTTCAACGATTTGAGCTATTCAGGCTAAGCCTTGAAGCACCCCGTCTATGCCGGCTGACACTATTAAAGCGAAACTGGCCCATCTCCCACAGGTTCCGGGTGTATACCTCTTCAAGGGCGCACACGATGAGATTCTCTACGTCGGTAAGGCCAGTATTCTGTCTGACCGAGTGCGGTCTACACTACCTTGATGCCAACCGCGAAGAAATCGGGAATGGCATGTTTAAGCCCTTGTTTATTCAGGATGTGATGCTATACTCTTAAATATGCGCATCTGGACGATGACTCCCGCGACTGTCTACTTTCTTCTATCCTTCAATGCCTACGCTTAATAATAAGACGCTTCAAAGACAAGAAGACGGAGGCCCTTGTTTTGCGGAAAAGCGGCAACTAGTTGTCTTACGCTCACCGAACAGTCGATAACACCACCCCGAAGCACTTCAAGATATTCCGGCTCGGCTCAAGTTGATGGCCTGCCGTTGACAGGGAAAGCCTTTTCAGGGTATTTCTCGAAGTATTGTCGATTGTTGACGACACATGCGGCAGAGGGCATATGACACGTACCCAGATATCCGCTCTCACCTTTTTCGGCCTGTTTGTTGCGCTGACTTATGTCATTCTTGCCATTTTTGCCCCATTTTTAATTCCCATTCTATGGGCGGTGCTGCTAGTGCAACTCGCGTACCCGCTATACACACGCCTATTGTCAGCCCTAGGTGGCCGCTCAAATGTCACTTCAGCCGTGATGACCATTGGCGTGCTGACGGTTGTCGTCATTCCGGTCGCCTATCTTGTGACGCTAGCCGTCGGGGAGAGCGTCGCCGCCTACAAGACGGTGACTGAATGGGTTGAAAGTGGGGGGATTCAGCGATTACCGCAAATTGTTGCGCAGTGGCCGCTGGTTGGGAGCGTGAGCCAAGGTCTTATCGGACGGTTCGTGCTTTCCTTCGGGGGTATGGATACCTCGATTGTGGAAGGAGGGAAGGTGGTCAGTGCGTTCTTGCTAACCCAGGTGGCAGGGCTGGCTAAAAATGCCTTTGCGCTGCTTACCGACTTTTTTGTAATGCTGTTCACCATATTCTTTCTCTTCCGAGATGGCGATCGTCTCTACACTGCGCTGTATCGCGCCATCCCTATGGAACGGAATCACAAGGACCTGATCTTCGAGCGGTTTGGCCAGACCGTCACGGCGGTGGTCCGCGGGACTATTCTGACGGCGATCGCGCAAGGAGCTGTGGCCGGCATCGCCTATGCAATGCTCGGTGTACCTTTTCCGGTTTTTCTCGGAGCCGTGAGTGCCGTGCTCGCCTTGTCGCCATTTGGAGGCACGGCGCTTGTATGGATCCCTGTGGCGGTCTACCTTTTCTTCACAGCGCCGATTTGGAAGGGCATCGTCATGATCGCCGTCGGCGGAGGACTCGTGGGCATTATGGACAATGTGGTGCAGCCGATGCTGATCGGTACGCAGGCCAAACTCCCCGTGCTGTTCCTGTTCTTTGCCTCACTCGGCGGGATTGCGTATTTTGGCTTCATTGGCTTGTTCCTCGGGCCGGTCCTGCTAGGCATCTTCCTCGCTGTGGTAGAAATTTATCAGGATGACTATCAGGACGAACCCTCTCGACTCATCGCCACTCCTGCGCTGGATCCCACGTTGAACAAATAAAAAAAGGCACGGAACGTCTCTACTCATCACCTCTACTAACCCTGCGGAGGACCTGACGTGCGTGAGGACTGAATAAAGTCCAGCGGAACATCGTGTGATCATACGCCGCTTTCCATATTTTTGATCATTCTCTCGCCATGTGGACAACTTCATTGACGCTTGATATTATTTAGATTTCTGAGGTTCTATGTATAAAAAATTGAAGTATTGCGTGTATGCTGACGGACACTATTAAAGCGAAACTGGCCCATCTGCCACAGGTTCCGGGTGTTTACCTCTTCAAGGGCTCGCGCGGGGAGATTCTTTACATCGGCAAGGCCAGTATTCTTGCTGACCGGGTGCGGTCCTACTTTCAAAAAGTGGTCGAAATCAACGCCAAGACGCGTCTCATGGTCGGCCAGATCTCCGATATCGACACGATCGTCACAGGCTCTGAGCTGGAAGCGCTGATCCTCGAAAGCTCTTTGATCAAACGACACCGGCCGCGGTTCAACGTGGTCCTCAGGGACGACAAACAATATCCTTATCTGCGCCTGCCGATCAAAGAACCCTTTCCGCGCTTCAGTATTGTGCGCAGGATCCAAAAGGACGGTGCTTTGTATTATGGTCCTT
>JBBRRL010000269.1:0-4276 GCA_038200775.1 Nitrospirales bacterium | reverse complement strand
TCGCGCTCAGGCGCGATCATCCTGTCTTCCGGCGGCGGCGGTTTTTTCAGGGCAGCCGTATTCAGGGCTCGGCGGTCAAGGACATCGCCTGGTTCAGCCCCGACGGCAAAGAGATGACAGAAGAAGAATGGGCCAAAGGGTTCGTACGGTGTTTCGGTATGCGTTTGGCCGGCGATGCCATCGAAGAGACGGATGGGAAGGGGCATCCCATTTTGGATGACACGTTTCTCGTCCTCATGAATGCGCATCATGAATCATTGTCTTTTGTGCTCCCGGCGCATAAGCGAGGGGTGCGCTGGGAAAGCATGGTCGATACTGCGGGCGGCAGCGGAAAGATCCCGAAAGGGGGAGCCATCTTTAAAGGCGGTCAGCCCTATCCGTTGGAAGCTCGGGCGCTGGCGGTCCTTCGATTACTCGAGCGGCAGAAGAAGCCCGCCCCGGAGGTCGGTTAACGTCCGCTATGCCTAGCATCTCATTAGAAATAAGCGAGCCCGGGTCACGGTCCGGCGCGATGTCGTAACCGTGCGCTATCTCGCGTTCGCGTGTGATTATGATGGCACCTTGGCTTCCGACGGCCGGGTGTCCGACTCGACCCTGGCGGCGCTGCGTCGCCTCCGTGCCTCAGGCCGAAAACTCCTCCTGGTGACGGGCCGCGAGCTCGAGCAACTCATCTCGGTTTTCCCCGATCTAGATTTGTGTGAGTGGGTGGTGGCCGAGAATGGCGCGCTCCTGTACCACCCGGGCACGCGCGCGGAGAAGCCATTGGGTGATGCGCCGCCGGCAGAGCTCCTTCGCGAACTTCAAACGCGCGGCGTCCCGATCTCTGTTGGCCGCGTGATCGTGGCGACCTGGGAGCCTCACGAAACGACGGTGCTGGGGGTCATCCGAGATCTTGGCCTTGAGCGCCAGGTGATTTTTAACAAAGGCGCCGTCATGATACTGCCATCGGGAGTCAACAAGGCGACCGGGCTTACGGCAGCGCTTGAGGAACTACAGCTCACGCCGCACAATGTGGTAGGAATCGGTGACGCAGAAAACGATCACGCATTTCTGCGCCTCTGTGAATGCTCCGTGGCGGTGGCCAACGCCTTACCGATGGTCAAGCAGTTGGCCGACATCGTCACGATTGGAGATCACGGAGACGGCGTCGCCGAAATTGTGGATGCATTGGTGGAGCGCGACCTAGAGGAGGCAGCCCCCCAGCTGACCCGCCATCATATTCTCCTGGGTACCCGGGAAGATGGCGCGGCTGTCACCATTCCGCCGTACGGGTTGAACATTCTGCTGGCAGGCACCTCGGGCGGCGGAAAATCCACGCTCGCCACAGGGCTTCTCGAGCGGCTCGTGGAGCACCGCTACCAATTTTGCGTGATCGATCCAGAGGGGGACTATCAATCGTTCCGCCCTGCCGTTGCGGTCGGCGATACACGCCATCCGCCTAACATCGATGAAGTTCTTCAACTGCTGAAGAATCCGACGACGAACGTGGTCGTGAATCTGGGTGGACTTCCGGTGATTGACCGGCCCGCCTTCTTTGCCGCGCTGCTCCCGCGTCTGCAGGAACTCCGAACGCGCACCGGGCGACCCCACTGGCTGTTGGTGGATGAAGCGCATCATCTTTTGCCCGTTGATCTGACCGCTGCGGCGTTCACCCTTCCTCAAAAGCTCACGCAAGTCTTTTTTATCACAGTGAAGCCCGGCAGTGTGGCCCTCGCTGCGCTGAAGTCCGTGGATGCCGTGATTGCGGTCGGTGAGAATCCCGAGGAGACGCTGCGCGAGGCCGGTACACTGCTCGGTCAGCAGCCCGTGAATGTTTCCTCTGGGGCCGGTCATCTGGAGAATGGAGAAGCGCTGTTCTGGGCTGTCAGGGATGCAGCCCCACCGATACGGTTGCGCATCGCTCCGTGCCAGATGGAGCGTGCGCGGCATCAACGGAAATATGCCGAAGGCGACCTTGGGGTAGAGCGGAGCTTCTACTTTAAGGGGCCACAACAAAAGCTCAATCTACGGGCACAGAACCTGGTGCTGTTCACACAGTTGGCGGATGGTGTCGATGATGACACCTGGACCTATCATTTGCGTCGTGGGGAATATTCCAGATGGTTCCGGGACGCCATAAAGGATGAGGTGCTTGCAGGGATCGCTGCGGTCATTGAGAAGCGGACCGATCTATCCCCTCGGGAAAGTCGCACTCTGATCGCGGAAGCCGTGAGGCAAAACTACACGCTGCCCTCCTCGACGCCACCGGCTTCGTGAGCTGAAAAATAGCGCCCCGGCCGCGGGATCACCACGAATCAGTATTGTCAAAGGCTACTAAAGTATGCTCGCTCGCGCATCCGCTATCCAGTAAGCTCCGCCTGTTCTAATCCCATTACCGCGAGACTAGCCAAAATGACTCGACCTGATGTCATTGTAGTTGGCGCTTCCGCCGGAGGCGTCGAGGCGCTGAGCCGACTCGTGCGCGGGTTGCCCGAAGATCTGCCGGCGCCTATCGCTGTCGTGCTGCACACGACACCGACAAGCCCCAGTTTGCTGCCGAACATTCTTTCCCGTGAAGGAGCTCTGCCGGCGTCCGCCGCCAAGGACGGCGAGAAACTCCTTCCAGGACATATTTATGTTTCCTCACCGGACCATCACCTGTTGGTGAAAGCCGATCGCACACTTCGCGTCGTCCGAGGACCGCAGGAAAACCGACACCGCCCGGCGATTGATCCCCTATTCCGAAGCGCCGCGCAGGCCTTCGAATCCCGCGTCATCGGTGTGCTGCTATCGGGCACACTGGATGATGGCACTGCCGGCCTGTATGCGATCAAGGAAAGCGGCGGTGTCACAATTGTCCAGGATCCGGAAGAAGCCATTGCGCCCGGGATGCCGCGTAATGCCTTGAAACATGTCACCATCGACTACTGCCTCCCCACTCATGAAATCGCCTCGCAATTGATTCGCCTCACGTCCACATCTGTGGCATTGGAAACCCCCATAGCGCATAACAATCCCGCGATGGTGAAGGAGGTCAACATTGCGGAATTTGACATGGCTGCAATACACAGTGAAGACAAACCCGGCAGGCCGTCGGTCTTCACTTGTCCTGATTGTAGCGGGACGTTGTTTGAAATTTCCGATGGCGACGTGTTGCGCTATCGCTGTCGGGTCGGTCATGCGTATTCGAGTGAAAATGCGCTCAAGGCGCAGGGGGCCGCATTGGACCGCGCCCTGTGGACCGCGCTGAGGATGATTGAAGAGCGAATCGCCTTCCTCCGGTTGATGGCCTCAAAAGCGGAGACGTCTCACAATCAACCTGTGGCTAGGGATTTTGAGGCGCGAAAAAAACAACTTGAAGATCAGGCCGGCGCAATCAGAACGATCATCATCAAGGCAGACTATCAAGCATGATGCCGATATTCGGCGAAATTGAGTGGCGGGAAATGTTCGTACCGGACACCCCCCTGCTTGAGATCTTTCTCCGCGGAACGATCATGTACCTGTCGATTTACTTTCTTCTGCGATTCGTTCTCAAGCGTCAGACAGGCTCGCTAGGGATTGCGGATGTGCTGGTGTTGGTGCTCATTTCCGACGCCGCCCAAAACGGGATGGCCAAGAATTATGTCTCAATCACCGATGGACTCTTCCTTGTCTCGACCATTGTCTTTTGGAGTTATGCTCTCGATTGGTTGGGGTATCACTATCCGCGTCTCGAGCGCGTTTTTCATGCTTGGCCGTTGAAAATTATCCAGGACGGCCGTTTCGTACGCAAGCATATGAAACAAGAACTCATCAGTGAGGAAGAATTGCTCAGTCAATTGCGCCAACATGGCATCTGTGATCTTGGCAAGGTCAAAGAGGCCTGCATAGAAGGTGATGGCCATGTTAGTGTCGTCAAACAGGATCAGTCGTAGTCGGACGGGTTTGAGGAGGAATTATTATGGCAAGCCGTGCCAGTTTCGCGAAGCATCCGATTCATCCCATGTTGGTGCCGTTTCCGATCGCCCTGTGGATCTTCTCCTTGGTCTGCGACGTCGTCTATGGTCTCGGATGGGGCGGGCCTGTTTGGAACGACATGGCGTTTTACACGATGGCCGGGGGCATCCTGGGTGGTTTGGCCGCGGCAGTGCCCGGGCTAATTGATTATCTCTCGTTGACGGAGCCTGTCACATCCAAGATCGCGCGGATGCACATGATCGTAAACCTCGCGATTGTCGGCGTGTTTTGCGTGAATCTATGGATAAGGATGAAGGCTGCTCCGGGCGCTGTACTTCCGGTCGTCCTGTCGGTCCTA
>JBBRRL010000268.1:0-4281 GCA_038200775.1 Nitrospirales bacterium | reverse complement strand
TTTTGGCGTGGCAATGTATGCTCCGCTAGGCGACGCGCCATTCGAACCCAATATTGTGCTGGTTCGCGGCACGATGAAACAGCTCATGCTCTTGGCGGAGGCCGCTCAGGCCGCAGGCATCGCGGTGGGGGGCGCGACCCTGGGACGCCCTACCTGCTCAGTACTTCCTCAAACTCTTGAGTCCGGAGCGGCCTCGGCGAGTTTTGGCTGTATTGGAAACCGGGTCTATACCGGACTTGGAGACGACGAGGGCTATTACGCGATCCCCGGTGACCATGTCGCCGAAATCGTGAGACGCCTCGCAATCATCATTGAGGCCAACGGTCGCTTGGAGCAGTTCCACACCTCCCGTCTACAATGACATGCCACGGCTTCTTCTTCTGCTTCCAAGAACTACCTACCGCGCGGACAGTTTTCTGGAGGCGGCCGAGCGACTTGATATACAGGTCACTGTCGGCACGGAACGTCAAGACGACAGCCTTCACATCCTCGGATCCGACCTCCTGACCTTGAACTTCGGCGACCCTGAGGAGTGCGTCCATTCGGCCGTTCGCTATGCCGGCGATCATCCTATTCATGCCGTCCTGGGAGTTGACGACAATACGGCGGTCATTGCGGCCCTGATTGCGGCTGCTTTAGGACTCTCGCATAATTCCGCAGAGTCTGTCGCAGCAGCTCGCAACAAGCATCGGATGCGGCAACTGTTGCAGAAACACGGTGTACCGGTCCCTGGCTTTACTGTTGTCCCGCTCGATCATGACCCCACAGCCGCGGCACACTGCATCCGCTATCCGTGTGTCGTCAAGCCTGTCGACCTATCGGCGAGCTGCGGCGTTATTCGCGCCAACACACCCGTTGAGTTCGCTGCGGCCTTCTATCGGGTGTGTGCGTTGCTCCGGAAATTAGGCCCTACTGCTGACGATGAGCGCGGGGGCTTTATCCTGATAGAGGATTACGTTCCGGGGATCGAGGTCGCGCTGGAAGGCCTGCTCACTGATGGGAGCCTCCGGGTCTTGGCGCTGTTCGACAAGCCCGACCCCCTCGAAGGCCCCTTTTTTGAGGAGACGATTTATGTGACTCCTTCCCGTCTGCCCGCATGTGCACAGACCGCAATCGCTGAATGCGCTGCCCGTGCCGCAGCGTCATTGGGCCTAAGACATGGACCGATTCACGGCGAACTGCGCGTCAATGACGCCGGCGTCTGGGTGATCGAGCTGGCAGCTCGCTCGATCGGTGGTCGGTGCTCCAGGACGCTACGCTTCCCGGCGGGTCTTTCTCTCGAAGAGATTATTCTGCGGCATGCACTCGGCCTGGCACTCCCTGAGCTTGATGAGGAACAACAGCCGGCGGGAGTGATGATGCTCCCGATCCCCAAATCAGGAGTGTTCCAGGAGGTTCGCGGACAAATCGAAGCGCTAGCGGTGCCTGGCGTGGAAGAACTTGTGATCACGGCCGAGCCGGGAGAGGAACTGATCCCGCTTCCGGAAGGTACACGCTATCTTGGATTCCTCATTGCGCGAGGGGACAGCGCCGAGCAGGTGGAAATGACGCTCCGTGAAGCGCACCGCCGGCTGACCGTGGTGGTTGACCGTCGCCGTGCAGCGGGCGCCATTACCTTTGACTAGGATGTCTTTCGGATCTCCCCCGCCATTTTGCGAGTCCAATCTTCGAGGCTGTTACTCTGGGCAATAAGATCCGCCATGCCGACCATGTCATGGACCCACGTGTCTTGGATCTCTTCGCCGTTCGCCTTGAGGCTCTTGTGAATATGGGCAATTTCGGAGTCAAATCGCTCGGGCGCGACGGCCATGATGCGATGAATACGCCGCTTTCCCTGCGGTGTGCCGTCCGCATCAAGATCGCAGGCATAATGCACGACGTCGATTTTTCCCGACCCAAGGGTCTTTGACAACACGCGCACTGTCGTGCCCTGACGTGTCTGGATGACAGCGGCCTTGTACAGTCGCTCTTCGAGGGCGGGATCGACATTGATAGCCGTCACGTCCTGGACCAGCCTGGTGGTCGGCTCTGGATTCACTTCTCCCATGATTCACCTCGGTAGAGTTGAGTGGACACGAGCTTAGCAAAAGCTTTATAGGGTCGGCAAGCCCATATGTTGGTCGGTCTGTGTCTTGACCGGGACAGTCTGTTGCCGGCGCTGGCGGCACCGACGATCAACGGAATATGGAATCAAGAAAGTAAATCTCTCTCCTCACTTGGAATGAGCTGGTTGTGTCGTTAACTTTGCGCCAGCAAATCATCCTCACCCTCACAGGCGGTCTGTATTCAGCCTACGACCTCGCCGCTCTTCATGCGATCTCGGAACGTGAAATAGAGGATCATCTTTCCCACATCGCTCGCAGCCTTGGCCGCGACACAACGCGAGAGATTATACGCGAACCGGCTGAATGCGAGCATTGCGCATTTATCTTCCGCAGCCGGGCTCGTTTCACACGGCCCGGCCGGTGCCCGAGATGTCATAGCGAGCGAATCTTCGCTCCCAAATTCGGGATTCGATTACATAAAGATTGAGTCTTCACTACGTTCAAGTGCTGAATGTGGCAACCTACTCAGAGTGAGATTTTTTGTACAAGACAAAGCAGCGTTCTCTCTTTCGTACAGCCGTGACTTTCTCAACCGTCCGAAGTATAACGGTTTCAATTCAAGAGCGGAGCGTCCTCCGCTGGCATCGTCTTTGCTGTCTTCTGTCTCTGCTATCTTCTTTGATGTCTTGTAAATAAATGGCAGACAACATACTATTACCCCGTTGATTCAATCTTTCACCTTCTGGCTGGCGGGATGTTTGATTTTCCTTGGCGCTACCACGGCGCAGGGGGATCTCCTTCGTCCGCTTGCTCAGATCCATCCCATGCAAGAAGAGATTCGCCACTTCCCGTCGTTTCCAGAGAGTCCTCTGTTAGAGTTAGGAAACCGCTTAGAAGGCTGGTTTGCGGATTCTCTCGATCTCGCGGGTCGGTGGCGCGGCGACGTCGAGCTAAAACTCCGCCGAGTGCTAACTTCTCACACGCTAGATATCAGCAGCCCCTGCAATGTATTCTTGGCAAAGGCCCTGAAGCTCTTATTCGGAATCGCAGATTTTGAGCTGCCGGGTCTTCCGGATGAGTTCCTCGCGGCGAACGATATCGCGCGCTATGTTGCCGCACACCCTGACCAATGGACACTCCTCGGTTCAGCGTCGAGTCAAGCTGTTCTGGACAGGGCACAGACCTATGCAAACTTAAACACCCCGGTGATAGCCGTGTATATTTCCGCTCCCCATGGACATGTGGCGGTTGTTCTTCCCGGCAGCCTGGAATATTCAGGACATTGGAATCTGCATGCCCCCAATTCTGCAAGCGTCTTTTTAAACAGGCCGAATAAATCATACGTCGGGCTGCGGCTGTCCAATGCCTTCCAAGCTTCGGACCTGCCAAAGGTCAAACTCTATACGAGAAATGTTCCCAGCTGATCGCTACGAGTGGCGGGCGTGACGTCAGAATCACTCAGCAGGGATTGCCAGAGAGCGAGCTGCCGCCAAAACTCACTCCAGGGCTCATAGTAGATCCGGGGTTCAACCCGCTGCCCGTATACGCCCCTGACCCCGTGCTCCTATTTGATTGCGTTCCAGGAGAAATTCCACTGCCGAGATTCACGCCCCCACCGGGGAGCAGCCCCGTACCGGGGTTGATGCCGGATCCCGGATTGATTCCGGCGCCCGGGTTGATCCCTGATCCCGGATTGATCCCCGATGGATTCACCCCGGTTCCCGGTATGACGCCTATCCCCGGATTTAGACTGGCGCCGGAATTGATGCCGCTACTTGGACTGAACCTATTTCCCGAATAAATTCCCGTTCCAGGATTAGTACCAATAGGAGAGGTGAGGGTGGAACCGGGAATGGGGGAAGTGAAAGGTGAATTGGGATAAAGCGACGACCCCGGATACGGCAACGTTAATCCGTTCGACCCGCTTCCCAAATTGCTGCCGAAATTAGAGCGGCTCGGAGCACACGGCAAACTGTTGCTTCCGAGCCCGCCTCCGAGAGTATTGTTTTGCGCAAAGGCAATCCCGCAGCCCATTGCTAACACCGCAATGATCAGTCCTACCTTCATCTTCATCATCTTAGTCTCCCTCGTAAAAACCCATGCCTGGTGTGTGTTCTATGTTGCTCTGACGTTCAAGGACAAAAGGGTCTTTGACCGGAAAGCATGCGACACCGCTACTCTCAAGTCAGGGTGTGGTAAGGCCGATATTTAGGCATGAGCTCTTTTGCACACCATG
>JBBRRL010000267.1:0-4289 GCA_038200775.1 Nitrospirales bacterium | reverse complement strand
GGTGCTCCAACCAATCCCGCCTCCTCATCGCCCGCGATCGGAGAATGACCTCTTCCCATTGGGTTTCTTACCTAATTGCGGGTGCTTTCGAAAAATCGAGACGTCCGGGCAGAGATTTCCCCTTCAGAAATACTAACCTCTTCGTAGTTTCTCCACCAGCGTCGTACGGTTCAAGCCGAGGAGTTCCGCCGCTCGACTCTTGACCCCGTTGCTGAGAACTAGTGCCTT
This sequence comes from Nitrospirales bacterium, assembly GCA_038200775.1. Classification (GTDB taxonomy): domain Bacteria; phylum Nitrospirota; class Nitrospiria; order Nitrospirales; family NS-4; genus NS-11. Next base: position 4,061 of record JBBRRL010000267.1, on the reverse strand, counting down.
CTCGATGAGGTTGTGCTCAAGCTCATCTATAAGACTTGGGAGATTAATGCCTTGCGGCGGAAAGCTGATCTCGGCCGAAGGGCCTTCAGACTTCTTTTGTTGTCGCATGGCGACTGGCAAATCATCGGCCTCAATCAAGCCTGACGCCTTGAGCGCGACGATTCGTTGAATGAAATTCTCCAGTTCCCGAACATTCCCGGGCCAATGATAGGCTTGTAGCAGATCGAGAGCTTCGGTCGTCACGCCGGTGATCATGGGGGTATTGGGCTGGTTTAAACGATCCAGGAAGTATCGAATCAAGATGGGGATATCCTCGGGGTGCGACCGCAGCGGAGGCAGTGTGAGAGGAATCACATTGAGACGATAGTAAAGATCCTCCCGGAACCGACCGTCTTCCACGGCCTGCTCCAGATCCTGGTTCGTCGCGGAAATAACACGTACATCCACGGAAAGCGTTTTGGAACCCCCAACGCGCTCGAAGGCGCGTTCTTGCAGCACGCGCAAAAGCTTTACCTGAAGGTTCTGGCTCAGCTCGCCGATTTCGTCGAGAAAAATTGTTCCCTTGTTTGCCAGCTCGAAACGGCCGGCGCGGGTCGCCACTGCTCCCGTAAACGCTCCCTTCTCGTGACCAAAAAATTCACTTTCCAGGAGACCTTCGGGAATGGCCCCACAGTTGACGGCGACAAAAGGCCCCATCCGATTGATATTCTGATGATGGAGCGCGAGAGCCACCAACTCTTTGCCCGTGCCGCTTTCACCGGAAATGAGCACGGTGCTGTCGGTCTCTGCGATTTTCTCGATCAGGCAATGCAGTTCTAGAATAGCCGGGCTGATGCCTATGAGAATTTCAGGCGCGCGACGCTTCTCGATGACTTTCCTCAGCGAAGCATTTTCGGCCGCCAATCGCCGGCATTCGAAGGCGTTACGAACAGCGATATTGAGCCTCTCGGCATCGAAAGGTTTCGTAATGAAGTCGATAGCCCCTGATTTCATCGCCTGGACCACCATCTCGAACGTCCCATACCCTGTAATGACAAGAATCTGAGTGTCGGGCGAAAGCTGCCGAAGCGGCGTGATTAAATCGAGGCCGCTCCCGTGTGGCATGCGGATATCCAGGAGGACAACCCCGTAAGCATTGGCTTGCACGCGTTCGAGGGCCTGCGGAGCCTCGCCCGTAGCGTCGACCTCATAACCCAGGTGCCGGAGCCGGTACTTCAGGGCCTCCCTGATAGGTTGTTCGTCATCGATGACTAAGATGGATTGTGTGGGTGATTGCATTATGAAGCCTGCCGCAGAAATAAAATATGTACCATAGAATAATGAAGAAAATCAATTCAAGTGTCAATGCTTAATATAATCAATATAAGCTCCTGGAAAACGCCCTTCCGGGGTGACCTCAACAATTCTATCGTGTACGGCGCACTGCTAGGGAATTACATTCGCAACGGATGGTTTGGTTTTGAGGCCGAGGTCTTTAACAACACCTCTCACGTCAAGAATCTCGATGACATACCGGGGTTTCATCTTCGCGTCACAACCCTGGCCTTGAATATTGTACCGCGGTATTCCGGTCGATCCGTGCAACTTGCGGCGGCATTGGTTTCGTCCTGCTCCTGGCAGGGATGCCTATCCGTATTACGGGGCCTTATTATGGACATTTCTATGGTAGTTTTTAGGAACGCTACTGGCCGTACGACGGCCCTTATAACCCCTACTACTCCGGTCTACCGGTGATTCCTGCGCCACCAAGTGCACCGCCGGCGCTGGTTCCTCGTCAGTTGAAAAATAGGTCTCCCGTATCCAATTCCCCGCAAGTATGGTACATCATCGGAGGCGAATGTCAGGGACCTGCAATCATCTGAAACCCGCATGACGCTGACAATCTCTGATTTTTTAGCGGGATCATTTCAAGTTTGACGAATCCTTTGAGATTCACATGGCGTCTTTTAAGCGGGACGATCTCCAAATTCATCAAGGACCACGGGACTTTTCTGGCGGCCGGCCTTGCCTTTAATCTCCTGCTCTATTCCGCGCCCTTTCTGCTGTTGATAGTCTCCGTTCTGGCGTTCACGCTGGGAGGCTCCGGGCATGTTCTGTTAAATGTGCAGGAAAGCGCCAAACAACTTCTGCCTGACGCGAATGAGGCCGTCGCGAATACGCTTTCGAGGATCATTGATAATCGCAACCTACTGGGCCTGGTTGCAGTACCCCTGTTTCTTCTGCTGAGCTCGGTGCTATTCGGAGCCTTTCGGCTGGCACTCAACGTCGTATTTCGAGCGTCTGAGACCTCGTATATCAGACAGAAGATCTCCGACCTGATCTTGATCATCGTGGTCGGCTGCCTGGTGATTCTCAGCGTCGGCGTCGGTTCGTTGCTCACGATTTTGCAGGCGCTTGGAGAGAACTTTCCCCAGGCTGGCGATTTTCTCAAACCAGGATGGATTGTAGCTACACACGCGCTGGTTTTCTTTTTTACAGCCGCTCTCTTCTACACCCTCTATCGTTTCTCTCCCGACGAGACTATCAGCCGAAGAGCTCTGGTCGTGGCAGCGCTAACAGGAGCAGCCCTGTTTTCGTTGTCCAAGTGGGCATTCTCTTGGTATGTAGCACTGGCAAAAGCGAACACGCTAATCTATGGCGCGCTTGCGGGAATCGTCTTTTACAACTTATGGCTGTACTACACGTCGATGGTGTTCATTATTGGCGCAGAGGTTGGCTGGGCCTTTGATCGCGAACGACGCAAGACTCAAATTCCCCGGGCGAAGCTGCCCGGGGAACAGGAAAAGGTCTTTTAGCTCTTCTGCGGTCCTCGGTTAAATGTCCTTTCGGCCTGACGCCCCAATTGATCGCCTGCCTCTCTCGCCTTGCCCTGAGCGGTTTCCAGATATTCTTTGCCGCGGTCAATTCCAGCCTGCAGGTATTCCTTGCCGCTCTCCATTGCGGTGCCCATCTGATCCTTCGCCTTCTCCGCATAATCGGACAACCACTGGCGAGTCTCGGCTCCGGAACGGGGCGCGAGTAACATCGCCACACCAGCGCCGATCAGGGCGCCGGCCAGAAAGGCAAAAACCGATGTCGAAGCTTCATTGGACTTGTCATACTCGTACATAGAAGTACCTCCTTGGTTTTGATCAGCTTTCATCGTATCGACCCCAGGTTTCTCGTCGGTTCCAGCACCTCTTCAACCGTTGTTTCAATGTAGTGCCTTCCTCGCTGCACCATCTCCTCAACATAGGTCTTTCCTGTTTTAAGCGCGGTCTCGACAATATCGTCAATAGCGGATGCTGCATAGTCTTTGAGAGAGGCCCGCAAATCTGAACCGGCGCGGGGCGTTAATAGCACTCCTGCTACGACTCCCACCATTACCCCGGCCACAAAAGCGGTAGTGGCGGAATATTCACTTCCTTCCATCATAATAAATACCTCCTTCTTCGGTCCAGATGTTAGCTTCTAGCAACACGACCCGGATGCCACAATAGACAAATTCCTCGAATCAAACGCGAAATGTCTAACCTCTCTTCCTTTTTAATATGTCGCTCCTCACGCCGTCGAAACTTCATGGCCTATTGGAAGGGACTGGTACGTTCGAGCAGCCAGAGTCTTCACGTTGAATACCCGTGTACGATTGCTCCGGAGACACCTATAATACTCTCGTAGGTAGCCCCAAGACTCTAAAAGATGACGTACAATGAGTGACTTGATATCCGCCAATACCCCGGCCGCCTTAGATCAGGCCCAAGGGAGAGACGAACTGGTCCAGGGGCAAAGGAGTTTGTCTTGGCAAACTCGGGGGCGGGTGGGTCCGATGGCGAGTTCGGGGCCATGGGAAAGGGGCGCGTCCCACGGGAAAAGAGCTGCTTCAGGCTCGGGCGCGGGCGAAGAAGCTCGTCTTGGCGAAGCCTGGGTAGGGCTCTGGGTGTAATGGGTGCAACGGCGGCCGGGGCAGGGCGGGTGCACTGGAGGGTGCAATAGCGAGCAAGCTTTGGTGTAATCTTACGGCGGCTGGGTCAAATGAGTCTCTTGGTTCGAGCGGCTGAGAAGGTAGTAAAGGTAATAAGAGG
>JBBRRL010000266.1:0-4325 GCA_038200775.1 Nitrospirales bacterium | reverse complement strand
CAAGAACCTCACGGTGCTGAAAAAACTGGTCGCGAACGTGAGAAAGACGCTGGAGATTTTCTATCCCGGGGCCACGGTGTCATTGGAAATCTCCAGAGACGAAGAGCACGAATCCAGTAAGATCGCGTGCCGCGTGCAGACCAATGGCGTGGGCCACGCGCTCGACGTCACCCATGATCTGGTCGGCTCCGCCGATTTTCGTGAACTGCAGAAGTGGTCTCCTTCCGCAATTGGGCTCGGTCGGGCGCCCTACAAGATCAAGGCCGGCGAGGATGAAACCTCGTATCCGGGCACCGCCGAATTATTGAAGGCAATCTTCGAGATCGGCAAACACGGCCTCACGATCCAGCGGTATAAAGGTTTGGGAGAAATGAACCCCACCCAGCTCTGGGAGACGACCATGAATCCCGAGACGCGCCTGTTGCTGAAGGTGACACTCGAGGATCTCGCCGGCGTCGAAGACATCTTCTCCACGCTCATGGGCGATGAAGTAGAGCCGCGCCGCAATTTCATCCAGCAACACGCCCTCGAAGTGAGAAACCTCGATGTGTAGCACGCAGCGGGTCCTGTCGTCGAACAGCCCACCCGTGCTCGCACCCCCGTCCGGTGTGGGGACCCCGCTGCGCGGCCAAGGGCAAGGGGCACGTCCTGGCGCGCCCGGGGGCGGGAGGGTGACAGGGGAAAAAGAGTTTGTCTTGGCAAGCTACGGGTTAGGCGGGTGAGATGAACACCCCTTCGACGCCGCCCCCTTCGGCACGCATCTTCGGTGTGGCGGAGAATGGACAACGGCTGAAAAGGCCAACAAGGCCGCAAGGAGCGAAGACTCCGCAGCGCACTTTGCTGTGTACGTGAGGAGGGGGAGTGACTGAGAACGAAGTTGGGGGCCCTTTTTTCAGCTGCCCCGGGGAGTGAAGGATGCCGGTTGACGAACGCCTGACAAACATTGCCATCGAAGACGAGATGCGCTCGTCGTACCTCGACTACGCTATGAGCGTGATCGTGGGGCGCGCGCTGCCGGATGTTCGAGATGGCCTGAAGCCCGTCCACCGCAGGATTCTGTATGGGATGAACGAGATGGGTCTGGCCCACAACCGGACCTACCGTAAGTCGGCCAAGATCGTCGGCGAGATCATGGGCAACTACCACCCGCACGGCGACTCGGCGATCTACGACACCCTGGTGCGCATGGCCCAGGACTTCAACATGCGCTACATGCTGGTGGATGGGCAGGGGAACTACGGATCCGTGGATGGAGATCCACCCGCGGCCATGCGCTACACCGAGGCGCGGCTGACGAAGCTTGCCGAAGAGATCTTAAAGGACATCGATAAGGATACAGTCGATTTTCGCCCCAACTACGACGACTCGCGGACAGAGCCTGTGGTATTGCCTGCCAACGTCCCGAACCTGCTCATCAATGGGGCGGGCGGAATTGCCGTGGGATACGCCACCAACATCCCGACGCACAATGTGGCGGAGGTTGTTGACGGCCTGCTGATGCTTCTCGAAAACCCGGCGACAACCGTGGATGATCTCATGGAGGTGATTCCGGGGCCGGATTTTCCGACCGCCGGCTATGTCTATGGCACGCAAGGCATCAAGGACGCTTACCGCACAGGCCGCGGACTATTGACGCTGCGGGCCAAGGTGGTCTTGGAGACGGACCCGCGCACAGACAGAGATCGAATCATCGTCACCGAGATCCCCTACCAGATAAACAAGGCCAGACTGATCGAAAAGATCGCCGAATTGATCCAGGACAAGCGCATCGAGGGCATCGCTGACTTGCGGGACGAATCCGATCGGGATGGCATGCGTATCGTGATCGAGCTGAAGAAGGGAGAGATTGCGTTAGTTCTGATCAACCAGCTGTATAAGCACACCCAGATGCAAAGCACGTTCGGGGTGATCATGCTGGCCTTGGTCAACAACCGTCCGGAACTGTTGACCTTAAAACAGATTCTCGAGGCCTTTATCGAGCATCGCCGCGAGGTGGTGGTCCGGCGCACCGCCTATGAACTCCGAAAGGCGGAGGAGCGGGCGCACATTCTGGAAGGGCTGAGAATCGCGCTGTCGCACCTGGACGCGGTGATCGCGCTGATCAAGCGGTCACGCTCGCCTGAGGAGGCGCGGATTGGGCTCATGCGCGAATTCACCCTCTCGGAGACGCAGGCCAGCGCGATACTCGATATGAAGCTGCAACGTCTCACGCAACTCGAGCGCGATAAGCTGACCCAAGAATACGAGGAGGTGATCAAACGCATTGCCTACTTCAAGTCAGTGCTCGATTCGGAGCCTCTGGTGCGGCAGATCATCAAAGACGAACTGAAAGCGATCCGGGAGGAATACAAGGACGAGCGGCGGACGCAGATCGTCCCCGAGACGGCGGATATCAACATCGAAGATCTAATCGCCCAGGAAGAAGTGGTGGTGACGATCTCCCATGCGGGATACATCAAGCGCAATCCGGTGTCGCTCTATCGTGCCCAGCGGCGTGGCGGCAAGGGCAAGATCGGCATGGGTACCAAGGAAGAGGATTTCGTGGCGACGCTCTTCACGGCATCCACGCATGATTATCTGTTGTTCTTCACCGACGCCGGCAAAGTCTACTGGCTCAAGGTCCATGAGATTCCTGAGGCAGGCCGCGCCGCAAAAGGCAAGGCGATGGTCAACCTTCTGGCTCTCGCCGGTGCGGAGGAGGTGACGGCCACCTTGCCGGTGAAAGAATTTCGCGACGATCGCTATGTCGTCATGGCGACACGGAAGGGCACCATTAAGAAGACAGAGCTCTCAGCATACGGCAACCCCCGGTTGGGAGGCATCATCGCCTTGACCCTGGACGAAGGCGACAAGCTGATCGGCGTGGAGATCACCGATGGCCAACGGGAGATCCTCCTTGGCACCCGCCAGGGGATCGTGATCCGTTTTAAGGAGGAGGATGTGCGTTCCGTCGGACGCACCGCACGGGGAGTCCGCGGGATTACCCTCGATGAAGGCAATGAGGTCATCGGCATGGAAACCATTACGCCTGACTCGACCGCGGCTATTCTCACCGTCACGGAGTATGGGTATGGGAAACGCACCGCCGTCAGCGAGTATCGCCTTCAGGGCCGCGCAGGCCGGGGCATCATCAGCGTGAAAGTGACCGATCGGAATGGTCCGGCGGTGTCATTTCACCAGGTCCGAGGCGAGGATGAGATCATGATCATCACGGCCGAAGGCAAGATTCTTCGCACCAAAGTGGATGACGTGCGCGAGATCAGCCGGAACGCGCAGGGCGTGCGACTGATCGACATGGGAGAGAGCGACAGGATCGTCGGGGTGGCGAAGCTTGCTGAAACCACGCCCGAAGGACCCGCTGATTCTGAAGGCGACGAGCCGGTTCTCTCCCCGGAAACAAATGGGGGGTAAGCCGCTCGATCCGCTCGTCAAAACCGCACTTACCCTCTCTCTCGGCCTCATCCTCATTACCGTCATCGGCATGATCCTGACCGCGCCGGATCGCTCTATTCCGCCCTACAGCGTCGTGGCTCAGATAGGAGATGCTGTGACTGTCAATGTACCGTCCGGTACCACCGACGCACAGATAGAAGCGCTGCTGTTTCGATTTCGAGTCGCCGCGGACGCCGACGGCATTGGGCGGCTAAAAATCAGGCCCACCACGCCGGAGGATCCTGCCGGCCTTTATCAGCGCATGACCATCTATATTCTCGACAATCCCGGCCTTGCGGAGGAGTCGGTTTTGCGGGAGTACCTGGCGGGAGACCCCGGGTCCAGAGGAGCATTCAAACGGAGCGTCCGGGGCATTTACCGGCTGACACCCGACAGCCAACGCGCGATCGTGGGATCGGCGGAGGAAAAGGCTACAATGCTTTTTCAGAGTGAACGCCAGCGGTAGTAGGGGCGCAAGCCATCGCAGACTTCGCAAAAAGACCGCGAAGTGGTCCGTAGAGCGCTTCATGAGGAATACCACGAAGGCTCTCTTCAATGGCGTGTGATAGCGCAATGTCCAATGTATGCGCAGGGTAGTGCTTGGCTGGTTCATCCGCGCCGACCGGAGCGGATACAGCTGTAGAGCGTGTCCCGACCCGGAGCACGATATCAGTCAGAACGTCCTCTCCTATCGCACCGGCTATTTTCGACAGGAGTTCGGACTTAAGGAACAGAAGCTGCTGGAGCCAGACCGAGTTCTCGGCCAATAGGAATAATTTTCGGTGGCGGATGGTCTCCGGATAGGTATGCCCGCCAATGTGCGGACCCACGATCTCACTCCATTGCTGTTGGAGAGAGTATTCGACCATACGGCTGTGAAAGCCCTGCGTCTT
>JBBRRL010000265.1:0-4337 GCA_038200775.1 Nitrospirales bacterium | reverse complement strand
TGGAGATCACCGAGACACTCGTCCGCAGCGGCGCCATGGACGTCATTGTGATCGATTCCGTGGCGGCCCTCGTCCCACGCGCTGAGCTGGAGGGAGACATGGGGGATGCGCACATGGGCTTGCAGGCTCGACTGATGTCCCAGGCGCTGCGCAAGCTGACGGCCTCCATTTCACGCTCGCACACGTCTGTGATTTTCATCAATCAGATCCGGATGAAAATCGGCGTGATGTTCGGAAATCCTGAGACCACCACGGGTGGGAACGCGTTAAAGTTTTATGCCTCGGTGCGTCTCGATATTCGGCGGATCGAATCCATCAAGGAAGGGCAGGACGTGTACGGCAGCCGCGTCCGGGTCAAGGTCGTCAAGAACAAGATGGCGCCGCCCTTTAAGCAGGCTGAGTTTGACGTCATGTTCGCAGAGGGGATTTCCAAGACGGGCGAGCTCATCGACATTGGAGTGGAACGCAAGGTCGTCGATAAAAGCGGCGCATGGTTCAGCTACGGGACCGAGCGGATCGGGCAGGGACGGGACGCGGCTAAAGAATTTTTAAAGATGCATCCCGCGGTGGCGCAGGAAATCGAAGCAAAAATTCACGAGGCTGTCGGCCTACGGGCGAAGCCGCTCGCTGCGCCGATAACGGGTGAAATAAATGCATCCGGCAAGTCAGAGAAGCGCACCGACGAGAAGCGCGCTCCCGCCGGCCGCGTCTAGGGGAAAAGAAGTCGGTCTTGGCCGACTTCAGGGTGGGCGGGTGTAATAGGGAAAAGAAGTCGGTCCGGAGCACCCGTTGCCTTCCATCTGCATCGGGTCGAAAAGATTTCAGGGCAGGGCGGGTGCCGCGGGAAAAGCGTCCGTCCCGGCGGACGCGGCGCGGGCGGGTGTAATGGGAAAAGAGGCTGTCTTGGCAGCCTCAGGGTGGGCGGGTGTAATGAAGAAAAGTAATCTGCTGATGCGACGAGGACTTGCGGTGAAAACGGGAAAAGCGTGCCCTCCCGACCCACTGACGGCGGCGGTCCGGTTCTTGACCTATGGCGACCGAAGCACAAAAGCGGTAAACGATTTTCTGCACGGCCGCGGATACTCATCTTCGGTGATTCGAACCACGCGCCGAACGCTTGAACGACTTGGCTATCTCAATGAGGAGCAAGCCGCGCTCCGTCTGGCGCAGTCTCAATTGCAGCGTCGGCCGATGGGGCGGAGCGCGCTGCGTAAAATCATGAGCAATCGGGGGTTTGCTGAAACAACGATCGATCTGGCTGTCAGCGAAGTCTATGAAGGCATGACGGAACAGGAAGTGGCGGCTCGCTTCCTCCGAACATTGCCTGTAAGATTTCCCGATGCGATGCGAGAAACCAGGCGTCGAGCGACCGCTCTTGCCACTCGCGGGTTTCCTCAGGAATTGATCGAGCCGTTGCTGGTATCGGAATTCTCCGATCAGGGCGCATCCTAGTGTCTACCGGACACGAACTCCGTCAAGGCTTCTTAGATTACTTCCATCAACATGGCCACACCGTTGTTTCAAGCTCTTCATTGATACCCCAGGCGGACCGCTCGCTGCTGTTCACGAATGCGGGTATGGTTCCGTTTAAAGGGGTCTTTCTGGGAGAAGAGCAGCGGGGGTACGTGCGTGCCGCGTCGTCGCAGAAGTGCCTTCGAGCGGGCGGGAAGCACAACGATCTTGAAAATGTCGGCCATACGGGGCGCCATCATACCTTTTTTGAGATGCTCGGCAACTTTTCCTTCGGCGATTATTTTAAAGCCGACGCGATCCGATTCGCCTGGGAGTACCTCACCGCCGTTCTTCAACTTCCCAAAGACCGCCTGTGGGCCACGGTCTACCAGGATGATGATGAAGCGTTTGATCTCTGGGTAAAGACCGGTGTGCCCTCCGCTCGCATCATGCGCTGCGGCGACAGGGACAATTTTTGGCAGATGGCGGAAACCGGCCCCTGCGGGCCATGCTCTGAAATCCATTATGACCAGGGTCCGAACGTCCCCGGCGATGCCGTTCCCAATGGCGACGGGGACAGGGTCTTGGAGATCTGGAATCTGGTCTTCATGCAGTATCACCGCGATGAGTCCGGCAAACTGCACCAACTGCCGAAGCCCAGCATCGATACCGGCATGGGTTTGGAGCGGCTTGCGGCCGTTGTTCAGGGAAAAACGACCAACTATGATTCGGATCTCTTCCGGCCCATCATCCAAGCGATCGAAGACATTGCCGGTCGACCGTATGGCGCCTCTTCAGAAGTTGACCGCGCCATGCGTGTCATTGCCGATCACCTGCGCGCCATCACGTTCCTGATCGCCGACGGAATCCTGCCGTCAAATGAAGGCCGCGGCTACGTATTGCGGCGCATCCTCCGCCGCGCCGGACGTTACGGGCGGGTGCTTGGTCTCGGATTGGAAGGCCCGTTCCTGGACACGCTCACCGACGCCGTTGTCGAGCACATGAAGACCGCCTATCCAGAACTTGTGCGGATGAAAAGCACCATTCACCATGTCACCAATGCGGAGGAGGGGCGGTTTCTGGAGACACTGGATAAGGGGCTCCGCCTGCTTGATGAGATCGTCGAAGAAACAAAGCGCTCAGGACAGAGCGTCATCTCCGGTGAGGCGCTGTTTAAACTGTACGACACGTATGGATTCCCCCTCGATCTCGCCGCGGATTCCGCGAGGGACCAGGGCCTGGTCCTGGACGAAGGCGGATTTCAAGCGGCTCTGCAGCAGCAACGGGAGAGGGCACGGAAGAGCACGGGATTCGAGGCCATCAAGGCCAAGGCCATCTACGCTGAAGTCAGTCGCGTCGCCACGCCTACGGTGTTCGTGGGCTATGAGCAGTTCGACGCGCAGGCGACTGTGTTGGCCATGATCAAAAACGAACGGCTTGCGAAAGAGGTCGTGGAAGGCGATGACGTGGAGGTGGTGCTCGATCGGACGCCGTTTTACGCCGAAGGCGGCGGGCAGGTCGGCGATCAAGGCGTCTTGACCGGGCCGGAGGGCACCGTCGACATCAAACAGACGATCAAGGCGACCCCGGAGCTGTTCGTCCATCAGGGCATCGTGACGCGCGGGCGAATCCGGCAGGGAGATGCGGTGCACGCCAGCCTCGACCTGCCTCTCCGCTTAGCGGCGGCGCGCAACCACACAGGCACTCATTTGCTGCATGCGGCGCTGCGCGAGGTCCTGGGACCCCATGTCAAGCAACACGGCTCCCTGGTAGCGCCGAACCGCCTGAGGTTCGACTTCGCGCATTTTTCCCCGCTGCGGCCCACGCAACTCGAAGAGGTTGAGGCGCTCGTGAATGAGCGGATTCGAGTGAATGATCAGGTTGAGACGAAGGTCATGGGGATTACTGATGCGGTTGACCGTGGCGCGCTCGCGTTTTTCGGCGACAAGTACGGCGACACGGTGCGAGTGGTCGAGATCGATGGGTTCAGCAACGAACTGTGCGGCGGCACCCATTGCCGCCATACCGGTGAGATCGGACTTTTTCATCTCGTCTCTGAAACGGGCGTCGCCGCCGGTGTGCGCCGGGTCGAAGCCCAGGCGGGCGAGGGCGCGTACGAACTGCTCAAGCAAAGGGAAGCGCAGTTCCGGGAGCTGGCGGATCTCTTCAAGACCAATCCGCCCGATGTCCTTCCGAAAGCCCGCAAGCTGATGGCCTCTCTCAAGGAGAAAGATCAGGAACTCGAAAAGCTTAAAGCCCGCCTGGCGTCCGGCACGGGGGGAGGCGCTACGGGCGAGACGCGAAGCGTGACAGGAATCACCGTGTATGTGCAACGGGTGGACGGGTTGGAGATGAACGACCTGCGCGGCCTGGCTGACACCCTTCGCGACAAAATGAAGTCGGCCGTCATCATGCTCGGTTCCGTCAAGGACGAAAAGGCCGCGTTGTTACTGGCTGTGACAAAGGATCTCTCAGGACGGTTTCCGGCGGGCGAGCTCATTAAACCTCTGGCGGCCGCTATCGGCGGGACTGGTGGAGGACGCCCGGAAATGGCCCAGGCCGGTGGCAAACACATCGATCAGCTTGACATGGCGCTGGCCCAGATCTTTTCGGAGGTCGAGCGGAAGGCGAAGGCTTGAGACCTTTGCTCGTGTTCACAGGCGTGCTGCTGCTGATCGGGTCAGTGACGTGGTACGCGCACCGGTCACTGGATCTTCCGGCCCAGGATATAGAAACGCACGGCGTCGTGGTGATTCCTCCGGACGCCTCATTCAGGACCGTCGCCGATCTGCTGGCTCAGAAGGGACTCCTCGTCAGTCCGTTTTGGTTCCGGATCCTCGGAAAGGTCCAGGGCGCCGAGCGGAAGATCAAGCCCGGGGAGTATG
>JBBRRL010000264.1:0-4351 GCA_038200775.1 Nitrospirales bacterium | reverse complement strand
GATGCGTTGTTCGTGCTTGCGCGCTGGGTGGCGAAGACCCAGAACGAACCCGAGCTGCTCTGGAAGCGCACGACTGCACCGCAGGATAAGCCGACCTAGCGACACCAAAAGGGGAGCAGGATTGATGGAGAAGGAATGTGGTAACTGCGGCGCAAGTTTTCCTTGCAATCTTGAGGCTTGCGGGGGCGAAGGAATCTGTCGTGGCAGATTCCAGGGCGGGCGGGTGTCATGGCTGGCCAGGTCAAGTTAAGCGAGGCGCAACTCATGCGGATCGGTCAAGAGTTTCAAGGCTGCCTTTGTCCAGTCTGCCTGACAAACGTGAGCCTGACAGACGGTGGGATAGCACAATGACTACGGGAACAGTCAGCAGACTAGCGAAGGCGATTGCCGTGCTAGGGACCGGATCGGACGTCGGCAAAAGCGTCATTACTGCCGGGCTGTGCCGGTTGCTCTATCAGCGAGGAGTAAAAGTCGCTCCTTTCAAGGCCCAGAACATGTCATTGAATTCCTTCGTGACGGCGCAGGGGGGAGAAATTGGACGGGCGCAGGCCCTACAGGCGCAGGCCTGTGGGATAGCCGCGGACGTTGACATGAACCCCATCCTGCTCAAGCCTGAATCGGACCAGCGTTCGCAAGTCATTGTCCACGGAGAGATCTGGGCTAACTATGACGCTCGTCATTACCTCGAGCGGATACGTGAACTCTTTCCTCATGTCTGTGCAAGTTACGAAAGGCTAGCCAGGGCCTATGAGGCCGTCGTGATTGAGGGGGCAGGGAGCGCCGCTGAAATGAATCTTCGGGATCGTGACTTGGCCAATTGGACGATCGCCGAGTTTGCTGATGCCGCCGTAATCCTTGTGGCCGATATTGATCGTGGCGGGGTGTTCGCGCAGGTAATCGGCACGATCGATCTCCTCAGTGCCCGCGAGCGTGGGCGGTTGATCGGCATCATCGTGAACAAATTCCGTGGTGATTCGACCCTCTTTACGGATGGGGTCGCATTCTTGGAAACCCGTACCGGACTGCCTGTCTTGGGTGTCGTCCCCTTTTTGCGTGATCTGGAGCTGGACCAGGAAGATAGTCTTGAGAAGAATCTATATACCTGCACCCCTTTTACCTCTCGGACAGTAAATGTGGCGGTGACGCTACTGCCGCGTATGCAACTTTACCGACTTCAACGCACTTGCCGCCGAACCGGATGTCGCATGCCGGTATGCGGCCGTGCCATCGGATCTGGCAGGCGCGGACGTGGTGATACTCCCGGGCAGCAAGAATACGATTGCTGACCTTGAGTATTTGAGGAGAACTGGATTTGCTGAGGCCTTGACCGCGCACGTAAACGATGGACGCGAGTTGGTAGGGATTTGCGGGGGGTACCAAATGCTCGGGAGCAAGATATCCGATCCGTATGGGGTCGAGGCCGGGGGCCAGACACGTGGCCTTGGATATTTAGACGTAGCGACCGAGTTGTTGCCAGGCAAAAGAACGGCCCTGGTTGACGCGCTCCCTCTTTGTTGGAATGCACTACCGGGAACGACGGTATCTGGCTACGAGATCCACATGGGTCGTACGCGACGGGGTGACGTGCGGCCTTGCTTTCACATTATCCGTCGCGAAGGCGCGAGTTTTTCTCAGACACCGTCGGCCAGAACCAAAGAAGAGCTTGATGGGGCATGTCATGGGAAGCTTTTCATCTGGGGGACATACATACATGGTGTGTTTGATCGACCGGCGTTTCGGCGGCATTGGCTGAACCTGGTGCGCTCTCGAAAGAACCTCACGCCGTTAGATACCGCCGTTTCCGAGGCGGTCACGCTACGGCTTGGGTCTGCGCTCGATCGCTGGGCACAGCATTTGGACCAGCACCTGAATCTGTCTGGGGTATTTTCAGTGCTGGTCGCAGGTGCTCCGCGGCGTTGACCAGAGGAGTACGGGATGCGGATTGTATCTTTTCTTCCGAGCGCCACGGAGATGGTGTATGCCCTAAATTTGGAAGATCAACTGGTAGGAGTGACTCATGAATGCGATTACCCACCGGAAGCAAAGACGAAGCCAGTCGTGGTTCGAAGCGCCCTTAACACAAAGGGCCTGTCCTCTTCACAAATCGACGAGACCGTCAGCGCGGCGTTGAGGGCAGGGCAGAGCCTCTACACAGTCGATGAATCCTTATTAAAAGCGGTGGCGCCCGACCTGATTCTGACTCAGGATCTCTGCCAGGTGTGCGCGCCTTCCGGGCAAGAGATCGCGCGTGTGCTCCAGTTTCTTCGAAAATCCCCTCGGATCGTCTACCTGACGCCAGTCTGTCTTGAGGACATTTTTGATAATATCCGGCAGGTTGGCGAGGCCACTGGCCACGTCCCCGAGGCGGATGACTTGGTGCAACGTCTTCGGAAACGGGTGCAGGCTGTTCGCGATCGAGTGCGGCTTATCTCCACACGGCCACGGGTGTTTTGCATGGAATGGCTTTCACCTCCATATACTGCAGGACATTGGATGCCGGAGTTAGTGGAACTCGCTGGAGGCGTCGATGAATTGGCCCGTAAAGGATGCGACTCGGTTCGAGTTAGCTGGGAGCGGATAGTAGAATACGCTCCGGAGATGTTGATTCTGACTCCTTGCGGATTTAACTTGAAAGAGGTACTCAGCCAGGCCCACTTCCTGACGACTTTTCCGGGGTGGGAAAAGCTGCCTGCCATCGAACGCGGCCGCGTCTACGCCGTCGATGCCAACAGTTACTTTGCACGGCCTGGCCCCAGGGTGGTCGAGGGAATAGAACTGTTCGCCCATATTATCCATCCAATCCGGTTCACGTGGTCTGGACCACCCCAGGCCTATCAGTCTTTGCCGGTAGCGGAACTTAAAGGCTTAGCAGGGAAGAGATAACCGCCGCGTGAGGGGAGCGCTGGGGGAACCTCCGTCTGGGGTATTCGCGTTAAGTTCCTGAGAGCAAATCACCGATCGTTTTTCCGCATTGAGAATATATGGACTCTTGGAATTGTGTATCAGGCCAAACTTCCTGGGGGTAGGCCCCAAAAAGCGCTGATGGAACGTCCCTACAAAGATGGAACGGCGAACAGAAAACAGAAGATAACTCATTGGTGGCGTTGGGAAAATCACGCCTAAATCTTGGGCACCCCCACGAAGAGGTGAGATGCTGCTTGAGGAAGCGGGCACGCACAGGGCTATCCACAGGGCACGCACAGAAATTGTGGAAGACGAAATCAGGAGGTAATATTGGACAAACGCCGGCCCCCTCATCGGTGGCGGCAATGCGTTAACCTGGTGCTCAAACGTGAGAGTCCATGCGGGTGGTGGGCGGCGCAGCGCCGCAAAACAGCGTGGTGCATCATCGGGAAGCCACCTGAAAGGGTTATACCCATCAAACATGCCTTCAGTCGATGGTGTCTGACGCGGTAGATGCATTTTCGCTGTGCTAAAACGTATTAATTGTGGGAGTGGGTTGCTGCACGGAAGCTGTCTTAAGATTCATCACATTCGATACAGCATCTTGGTGAAATTTATTTCCCCCTACGACGCGTTGATGTGCAAAGCAACATGTCAATGCCGTGATTGGTTCCGGGGTGAAACTCCTAGATGACTAAAATCATCACTTCCCGACATCGCGCAAGTGAAGCCGAACGGGCGCGTCAATACATTAAGAGTCGCTTGATGTTGCCGACGATCCCCCTGGCGATGGTGACGTTGCTCACCGGCTACGGAAGCCTGGCTTTCATGTGGTCTCAGGATACACTGACGTTGCAGGTCCTGGAGTCAAGTTTCGTGTTGTTTTTAGCCGGCGTGGGTCTGGGATGGGGTCAGGTTCGGTACGAGCGCTATTTAGTTCGTACGTGTCCAGAATATTTGGCGAGAAAGCAGAAAGTGTTGGATGCTGCGAAAGAGCACAAACGACCGAAGCGGGACTTTCCCATCGGCGGTCCGGCTCACGCAGGCCGTAGAGCCGTGCTTCTGGCGTACGCGCTGGGCGTGATCGGTATGTTGTCGTTGTCCATAACCTTCGTGGACAAACTAGGCGTCTACCCGGCCTTTTTTCTTCCCTGGGCCGGCTATTTGAACGCGAAAGTCATTTTGTGGCGGCAGTTGTTCGTCGCGCCATGATCATTGCCGAACCCTCAAGAACAGATATCCGGCAAAAGACAGGAACATAAGGTTGGCGGCCCACCCGGCGAGAAGCGGTGGAAAGACCCCGCTCCGGCCGAATGCGAGGCCTACAGAGTGCATAGCCCAGTAGCAAAAGCCGATGAGCAGACTGTACCCGACCCCCTTGACCAGCCCTGCGCCCCGAACGCCGGTTTGCATCAGGCTTAGAGAAGTGCCGATCAAAGCCATGATG
>JBBRRL010000263.1:0-4353 GCA_038200775.1 Nitrospirales bacterium | reverse complement strand
GAGAGACGAACTCGTCAGAGGAAAGGGAATCTGTCCGGGTACCCGTTGCCTCCGATATGCAACGGGTCGCAACGATGCAGGGCGGGTGTATGGCGAGTTCGGAGGTGCGTTGGGTGTAACGGTCGAGTAAGCTTTGTTTGGAGGTTTGTCATGACGTATAAAGGTCATTTGGTTCTTGCGGCAGTATTCACACTGAGCGTTGCGGGAGGGGCTCTTGCGGGCACCGCGGCCGGCACTGGAAGCGGGGCCGGTGCTGCGGGTGGTGCGATTGGTGGAGCTCCTGATACCGGTGGTGGGCCTGGCATCGCGCCAGGCACGACCCCCGGTCAGCCGGCTCCCGGCGGCGATATTGGTCGAGTTCCGGGTCCTGGAAGCGCAACGCAGCCTGGCAGTAAAAGTCGGCCTGGCGAATCGAACTTGGGAATCGAGCGGGGACCACTGCCTCCTGCTTCAACAATTCCGCCTGACAGCGGCATTGCTCCCCCACCGGGGCCGGGAGAGTCACAAGGCACTGGCAGCGGTTTAGGATCGCCTACCCCTGGGATGGGACGAAGTACGCCCTCAGACCCAGCTGGCGGTTCGACCGGAGGGAGGTAGATGATATGGCTGCTGCCTGCATCCAAGCGGGCAGCAGCTTGGGTCTAAGTCTGGCTAATACCCCAGGCATTCCGCATGAGCGCACGGGCAGGGTTTAGTCCCCTGCGCTTTTGCGGCTTTCTCACACTCCTCACCGCAATACGACGAGTGCGGGGCAGTCGGACACCGACATTCTTGGTGTCCACAGCTCATAGGGTAGTCCACGGTTGGCTTTGCATGTCCATCAGGCATAAGGCGTCCTCCGAGACATCATTGTAATCCTTCAGGGATAAAAAGGGTGTTCATGGCCCGGGGCATTTTCGTTTAATTGCCGGATTAATTCCCTCGCATTTTTGATCGCGTGCCCCTCACGGTCATTGTTAAAGTAGCCCCATACGTGGCTGGCACCGCTCTGCTCAATTCTGGTGGTCCAAACCGATAGTTCTTCTTCCGTGTAATCGTGGCGATACCATTTTTTTGTCCCGTGAAAGCGGATGTACACATCGTCCGCCGTCTTGATCAATTCGTCCGGAAGGCCGGGTCCACTCGTTGAGCAGAAGATGGTCCCGGTATCGCGAAAGGCTTGAAACACTGTTTCGTTCCACCAGCTTCGATACCGGAACTCGACCACATTGCGGCGGCTAGGGTCGAGCTGCTTCAGGATGCGCTTAAGGGCCGGCGCTGTGTAATGAAAGCTTGGGGGCAGTTGAAAGAGAAAGCAACCGAAGTGTGGCCCGAGCAGGTCCGCAATGAGACCGAAGTCCTTCACCGGGATTCGGTGTGCACAAATCGCTTGGTGTGCGTGATCAGTTCATTTACCTTGATGGCATATGTGAACTCCTGTTGGCCGAGCTGCCGGATCCATGTATTGACGGTTGCCAGCGTCGGCCACGAATAGAAGGGAGCGTTGAGCTCCACGGTTTTAAACTGACTTGTGTAGTGACTGAACCAGCGACTGCTCGGTTCTCCTGGAGGATAGAAGGAATCGCGCCAGTGCCAGTAGTACCAACCCGAACAGCCGATAAACACGCTCGGACGGCCCCTCTGGGCGCCGGGCTGTGTTGGCGAATTTTGAACCGAAGGAGGATGGCGCTGCTCATACGCAAGCCGGGCGTCGTGCATTTTTCGGGCGCGAACAATATTTCCTGCGCGCTGTTTTGCGCGGCGCTCTTCGCGCCTTGCCCGCCATGCCGCTCGCGCTTCATCGGAGAGAGGCACCATGTCCCCTGCCTTACTGCTCTTCACTTCAATATTAATCTATGATAAGCTGTGGTCTATGAAGCATATGCTGCTCCATATCAGTGTGATAGTCCTGTTCCTTTTTGCCGCGCCCGCCGTCACTCGTGCGGACTCCGCGCCGCCGGTGGAAAATGCCCTCCGGGATCTGCTCAGTGCGCTTCGAGAGCTTGGTGTCACCGTCAGCGAGACTGTAGCGCAAGAGGTCATCAAAACCGGCGAGCGGTTGGCCAAAGATCATTTGGACATTGAATCATGGCGAGGTCCAGGCATTGATCCGGAGGAATACGTGGGTGGCTTTAACTTAAAGCTGTACCCAAAAGGCAAGAGTAAATCAGACGAACACCTCAAAGCAGAGACGTATTATCGCCTGGACCGCCACGGTCTCAAAGAGCTGGAATTTAGCACTTCCCGCGAATAACACCACTCGCTTTTCAGCGCTTCCTATAACCTGACCGGCAACGATGCTTTCTCTACAATACCTGTGCGCCGCTCGCACTAGACTTTGGGGCTATTGCGCTCCGGATACAGGTGCGACGAGAGTATAGGGGATATCGGGATGTTTTATCTCCTAAGGGAGGACCTAGCCATGGATGTGTTCTCACTATTAATGAAGGATCATCAACGCGTGGCACAGCTTTTCACCTCTCTCCACCATGCCACCGTTCGAGGGGACCGGGCAGAACGGCAGAGGATTTTTAGTCACATCAAACAGGAGTTGTCAGTGCATGCCCAAGTCGAGGAGGAGCACGTATACCCTGTGTTCCAGCAAGCTGAGGAGACCTCCGATGCTGCGGTAGAGGCGCTAGAGGAGCACAGTAAACTCAAAACACTCGTCACCGAGCTTGAGTCCGACCTCGACGACACGACCTGGGTGTCCAAGATGCTTGAGTTAAAGAAAGCCGTGGAACATCACGTGCAGGAAGAGGAGCAAGACCTGTTTGTGAAGGGTAGAGAAGTTCTCACGCCGGCCGAAGCGGAGGAACTTGGACGCCTTGTTGAAGCGGCTAAAAAAGAGGTGAAGGGCGAAGTTCCAGCCCCTGCCGGCGGCGCTACCCGGAATTAATTTTAAGACACCGGGCCAGCCCCCGGAACGGTTATTTACACCCGACTACCCTTCCCCTGGCGTAGAAGAAAACCTCTATACTTTTTTCGAGGGTTTGGCTACTATCCCCGCGGCAACGTAAATATACGGCCGCAAGAATTAATTATAAGGAGCGAACCCATGGGCAAAGGCCACGACCAACGAAAAGAGACGAAGAAGAAACCGGCAAAATCAATGGCGGAAAAACGGGCTGAGAAGAAAGCCAAAAAGAACGCCTAAGATTTCTCGCACATCGATCATTCTTCGTTTCCGACCGCCTTGCGGTTCGCCTTGACTTCCGCCCGTTGGTGTTTGGTTTCCAGCATCTTCTCTTTGGCGCGCTTGCTGCGCTTTCGCTTTTGACGGCGGATCTTTTCGATTTCCTGCTGACGCCGGCTGGCCTTTCCTAACACTGTTTCCTCAACTTTGTCCGCCAGCCGCTTACGGGCGAGGAATCTATTCAACCCCTGGGAGCGCTCCTCTTGGCAGCGTATCGATACTCCGGAGGCGCGGTGAGTCAAAATCACACACGTTGAGACCTTATTGACGTTCTGGCCTCCTGGGCCCCCGGCGCGGACGAAGTGCTCATCCAAGTCCTGCTCGCGAATGCCGAGCTTAAGGAGACGGGCTCCCAGGGCCTTCCATTTGTCGGAGCTAACGGGAAAATTCGGCAAGGGAACCTATATTCTGATGTCGCCGGCCTCAGCCTTCGCACCGTGGCGCATTCTATGAATGGTGACGACTCTCGATGGTCCTGTACTCGGCTAGTGTAAGCAAAGCCCGGACATTAATCAAAATAGCGACGTGCAAACTAGCGGTAATGGGATCACTCTATACCGATGCGCTTTGCGGGTATACAGGGCCAAAATTACAGAATGTTGATAGAGCATGCGATATGCTCACTCAATATGATGTCGAGCAAGTTTGAGGGAGCGAAAACTTATGAAAGCTAAAGAATTAGACAAGCGATTTGACGTCCGAGAGAACATCACCAAGGTCCTCGACCTTGTTCGTGCTCAAAGGATCAACCAGGTGCAAAGACGGGTCAACGTTGACTCCCCTCTTAGATGATTCGGTCCTTGGACAAGGAAGCAGATCGGCTTGGACTTACACGACAATCAATCATCAAAGGCTGGATGGCCAACGTTTGCACCCGCCCGCCCTGGAATCATTTCGACCCGCTGCACATCGAAGGCAACGGGTGCGCCGAACTGATTCCTTTTCCCCTGCGTTTGAAACCACTCGCCTGATGTCTCTGATCGCTCAGGAACTCGCCGCAGCCGAGGCCGCCTTGAAGGACGCGAACGAAGGCAAGGCGCGGGTCTGCGCTCGCCGGGCTGTGGCTCTCGCAACGGATGCCTGGCTGGCACGTCTTCCTGTCCCGCTGTGGCGGGGCGATGCCATGAAACATCTCAGACAGATCCAACAGCTCGCGTCCTTCCCACAATCCATCCGTC
>JBBRRL010000262.1:0-4369 GCA_038200775.1 Nitrospirales bacterium | reverse complement strand
CGCCTGCTGCGCAGGCTGGGACGTTAAATCGAGTTCTTTTATCGGACACTTGCCTCCGTTACTCCGGCAAAGCAGAGTTCGCGACGACCACCAGCTGGGTAACATTTCTCGGTGAGGCAATACGGCCGGTAATTCTAATTGTCGCCAATCATCCCGGAATAGTGCTTGACGTCCGCGGCTGTCTCACCCTTCCATGCGCACTGTGATTTAGGCGGTTCCGCCTCGGCGCTTGTGGGCGTTCGGTTAGTTGGCCTTAACCTAGCGAAGGACCTAATATCAACTCACAACGGATCATGGAAACGCCCACGCCGAATCAAGGGCTCACGGCTATTTTCGGAAGAGAGCCAAGGATGAGCCGCTATGGCGTCGCGGCTGAAAGAAAAGCGAACGCCCGAAGGGTTCCATCGCTGGACAAATCGATCACGGCATAGCCCGAATCGATATAGGTGTCGTCATTACCGTCAACATCGAATAAGTGGCCCCGCGGCCCTGCCGACGTGGTGTTTACATAGAGGGGCGCCTGGTGCGCGCCGGTCACTTTGTTCTGATCTACGAGGTAGGCGCGCCGGTACTCTTCGCCTGTGGGGATATCCACCACGAACACACCATTGCGATGGATGTGGCCGGCCAATACCAGCCGGACATTCGCATCCAAGTTAGTGATGAGCCATTCCCGATGCTTCACGAACGAGTTATAGCTCGCCTCATGGCCCGCCAGACCGTCTTTGGGGGCTATCGCAAAGATTTTCCCGGGCCACTTGTGCGACTTGTCATAGTCGTGAGGAGGGAAGTTGAACCTCGCCTGTCCGGAGTAAAGCAGGTCATCCGACCACGAGTTGTAGGGGCCGATCGGAGGGGCGTGTATACCCAGAATCTTCGCCTTACCAGGCTTGCCCACGAAATCCTTTACCAGCTCCTTTTGGAGATCCGTGAGACAGGCCTTGGCCATGGGGCCGGGATTGGTGGCTTCCTTTGCCTCCCATAGATGGTACGGGCGTTCCTTGCCGTTTTCTACGATAGGGAAAAACAAGTCTTCATATTGCGCCCAGTCCAGCATCAATATGTCGTAACCCCCAGCTAGGTGAAAGGAGTAATCCAGAAACGGGTTGATCAACAGCAAATACCATGCAATCGATTCCACGTTGGTCTCCGTAGGAAGGTGGGGGATATTTAATGTCTGAGCATTGTTCCAAAGCTTCGCCAGCGCGTTATAGCCGACACCGGGTTCCTCGCTCAACAAATTCAGCGTGTCCGTCGCCGGGTAGAAGTAACTTATGCCTTTCTCCCAGCCATCTCCATGGGCTTTTTTGAGGAACTCTTTCAGGCTATCATCCATGTCCTCTTTGTTCTCTTTGGTCCAGTACTGCGGGGTAGGCTCGACTTTGGTCATGGACCTGGGATCGGGCGCTCCCGGCGCGAACGGCGGATAAGGATTGAGCCGCCAATCGTGGTTGCCAAGGATCGTGTAAGACGGTTTTTCGTACGACTCAGTAGAGGCTAACAAGGAATAGAACAGAAGCCAGTTACGGTCCACAAGGTACAGTGCGTCGATTCCCAACTGCTGGCCAGCCTGTATCCCCACGTGTCCACGTCCGTAATCGATGAGGTCGCCGGTCAGCAACAATACGTCACACGAGTCCTTAGCTTTCTTGTACAAGGCCCTGACGCTCGTATTCCAGTTTTCAAGCCTCCTGCTGGCCGGGTCCCCCTTCAAATTGTCATCGTAGACGTCATTGCGAGTGGCCACATGGAGATCGGTGAGGTGCCCGATTTTGAGGTGATCCACGCCTGTCTTTACGAAAAGGGGGTGTAGAACTTCTGTCCTGCGCTCCTTGTCAAGCTGAAGGGTCTTTGTGTAGGGCGCGTTTAAGGCAGTGTAGTCATACTCGTATGCATGGAGAAAGGGTTGGTCATCGGCTATGTAGTACTGAACGGTCGACTTGGAAACAGTGTCTACCGCCGTTTTAATGTTTGGCGCCGCGTAGTGCTTAATGAGCAGATCCAGCTCGTCGGAAATATCTGCCTCGGTGTCATCCGGATTGGAGTTAATCCAGAAGAGGTTGTATTGAGGATTCGCCGCCAGCCTGGAACTAGCGGCTCTCGAGGCGCGAATCTCATGCAAGTAGGCATGCCCCTTCCACCACTTCGCATATTGTTTTAAAACATACCAGGACAACCCGGCGGTAAAGCCGTTTTTGACGTTCGCGTCGTATCCGAAGTAAAGCTGCTGCACGAATTCGTCAGATTTTCCGTAGCGAAAGAGTCCCGGCGGCGAACGGGGTTCGAAATAATCGGGGTTCGATCGCACCTCGATCTCGTCCTCCGTGAAGCCGTGATCTGGGCCCGTGGGCAAGAAACGTGTACGACGCCGCTTCCACGGAACGAAGCGCAGGTGCTCCGCTGCTTGCTTCCTGGTGAGATGCTGTTTATTGGATACTATTACGACACTGACGCAGGTGCTGGCATCATCAGCCTTGGATGAATTTTCTGGATCGATTACCGCTGGGAATCCCAAGGCGGGCCAGAGAATTCTCGCCGGGATGGGGGTGAGTTTATAAGTATTGAGGCATCCGCGCGTGCAGCGCATGCTTAACGAAAAGATATTCTGCTCTTCACTGTTACCAGACATGATTATCCTTATCCCCGCCTCGGCCGGATTTCCATGACCAAGTCGGATTCCAAGTGGAACATTCTCAGCTCCCGTGTCTCGTTTCGAGCTCTTTCAACGTTACGTCGTCGAGTTCACCCGTTTGCTCCAGGCTCCGCAACTTCTGGAACCGTTTGATCGCTTTGCGGGTTTTGGGACCAAGTATCCCATCAATCGGTCCACAGTCGATCCCCAGATTGGTCAACCTCGCCTGCGCGCCGCTGGTCGTGCCCTGTGGGTTGAGATCTCCCAGCCGCAGCTCGATTTCCTCGGTGTCGCTCCCATCGTAGAGAATCAAACGACCTTGTTTGGCATTGGGGGGAATGGCGTGTTTGAGTTCACCCTGCTCGTCGGTCGTACCTGAGAAAGTCTTCGGACCGATCACCAGTACGTATCGCAGATTCGAACGCGGCTCGCCGGCTAAATCCAAAAGGCGAATCTGAAAGAACTCGGTAGTGCCCTTCAATTGGAAGCGGTGACGCATGTCAGTCGCCGCGCTGACTTCCTTCGGGCAGATGGGCGGAATCGTCAGCCGGTCGCCGGGGAGAAGGATATGGTAGTTTTCGCGAGCACGCTTTAGTTCCTGATTCGCCGGATGGTTGAGGATTGTCTCCCGGGAATGGCCATGTTCGTAAGCAATGCTCGCGATACAGTCGCCTGGCTTCACTACGTAGTCGCCCGCGCCGACGGGTATTTCCCTGCTTGGCGATGCTTCCGGCTTTTGATCCCGGCCGTTCGTGGTGTTCTCTGCCATATCGTTTCGCTCAATCCCGCTCACCAGGAAACATTAGTGGTACCGATCAGGTTCTTAAACAAAACAAAGGCGAAATGTCGGCGGATCACGAAGCCCAAAACCTGCACAATCGGCCCACATAAGAGGTTGTGCCATACATCGCCGATTCGCTGGACGGAACTCGCACGTCGCCTGTCCTGAGTTCTGACACTTCCCCGGCGAAACGCCAGGACGTGGGGCAGAAACCGGAGGATCAGGGGAATCGTGGCCCGTTCCGCGCTTCCCTATGGGATGGCCTAAAAGCTTCTCGTGGGGTACGTGTACCCCCTCGCGCGCGCCCGTCTGCCAAATTTGGTCGTCTTCCACGGGAAAGGGGGGTTCACAACTCCCGCGTATCCGGTAAGCGCAACTACGGGTAGAATGGTGACTTTCGTGTAGCCAAAGAGGGGTATGTTCACCATATCGCCGGCAATTTCGGCACCGCCAAAAAATACTTGGAAAAGATTTGGCGTTCCGTGATTTTGGAGCCAAAATGGAGAGTATAGACTTGGCCCGGGGTTGTCGTAAGGTTTTGCGAAAGACAACTGGGAGAGCCGACCGGGCCCAAAGCGGCGGCGAAACTGCGCTATGGGCGTTGGTGCTGACAAAGATATTAGGATTGCTCGAATTCCAACCGGCTAAGTTACCGAACTCAAACCCACAGTTAAAAACGGGGTTAGCAACTCCGTTGCACTCGCTTGGTGCCGCAGGGGCAGAAGGTCCATTTCGGGGAACTTTTTCCTGGACTTGTGCCATGAGATTGAAGCAGGGAAGTACGGTGAGAACCGCAATTACAAAGATTGGGGCTCTTTTCGGAAAAGCTACGTTTAGTTTGCATACAAGCTCCTTGTGCGCACCCGAATATATCTCTAGAGTGCGCTTGGAGTATATTCGCGATTACCTCGCGAATCAAGAAGTTTTTTGGGTATTGTCGCTAGTATGTGATATGT
>JBBRRL010000261.1:0-4370 GCA_038200775.1 Nitrospirales bacterium | reverse complement strand
GGGATGACGACGCTGACAAGAGGCCGAGGCATTTTATTGTTTGTACTGTCCATGAGCTCGCTACATTATTTGAGATTGCACATTCGTGACAGGGCGCTCCGATCTGCTGACAGGGCGCCTCTTGTCATGCCTACATTGATGAGGTGCTTCACCCAGATTTCCGGTCGTGAAAGAAGGCGGTGGATCCTGTAGTTGATTTCTGTTGTCACAGTGCGACGCCACAGCCAGCGCGGTTTGCCGAATAATGTGGGCCCATCCCAAGGGGGCTCCGTCATCGCCAAGTATTGTCCATAGCCGGAATACCAGCGCCGTAAAAAGTGGGTCGTCATACGCTCAGCAGCAATATAGTGCCGCACGGTGGCCCCGGGGACCCACCACGCCTCGCAACCATCAGCCAGCATGGCTTCCATGATGGTCGTCTCTTCACATCGAATGTTGCTTCCGGGTTGAGGCCCCAGTCGTGAATCATAGAGATACCCTCGTTGCTGCTGCGTTTTCACGGCCCAGTTCAATCCATAGGGCATTGTGTTCAGACCATCGATGCGAAGTGGATTTGGACCAAGGTCGCGCATCGCATAGGCGCCTTCTACACTGGGAAACACCTGATTTAACCAGGCAGGTGGAGGTACCGCAAACCATGGACGCACCGGTCCGCCGAAAAACACGGCCTGTGGCCACCGCTGAAAAGCCTCGAAATAAGCAACCAGCCAATTCTCTTCCAATAGTGTATCGTCATCCGTCCAGAGGATGTACTCGCCTTTGGCTTGACGAACAGCCAGATTGAGAGCATTTGACTTTCCCGGCTTCCGTTCAAAGAGACGACGTATCGGCAGGGTTGTTTCAAACTCAGCAATGACAGCGTCCGTAGCATCAGTGCAGTTATTGTTGACCACGACCAATTCCCATTCCACCTCTCTCGGGATGATGAGCTTCGTGATCTGCTTCAAGCCTTCGCGGAGCAGGTTACATCGATTCCAAGTACAGATCGCTACCGTGAGCTTCATTCAAACTCGCTCCTTAGCCAGCGCGTTAGCTGGCGACTGTTGATTAAGCGACGTGCCTGCCTCTTTTTAGACATCTCAGACCCGGACGGGATGGCTCAAGGCCATCGCCAAATTGGGGCGCCTACAGAATACAATCGACAGATCACTTGGATCAGAATCTAAGTAGGCTCTCAAGGCGGTGAAGCCAGGTAGATCGCCTTTCAACAAGACAGGTCACTTGATTCATTCCGCTGATCTTTATAGCTGAAGACTCTAGGATATCCGTACAGTAGGTACAGAAACTCTGGATACCTTTCCTTCACAGGCCCAGTCATTTCCGCCCTGACTAGCATCACCTCCTCCCTCAGTGAGAAACTGACACGGTTGGCCAATGCCGCCGGCACGCAGAGGAGCCGGCCTATGGTTCTACGCCGCCAGCTCTGTTCATGGTACGCCACCGTCATCAAGTGCTCGACCTTGTATCCTGCCGACTCGAGAAGCAATCGCACTTCGAATGGCGTGTACTCTCGATTGTGGCGGTCGGCGTAGAAGCATGTGAATACTGACCAGCTAAAGGGATGCTGACCTATGAGAATATTCAATACGTTCTGATGCCACAACACATTCGGCGTAGTCAGGCAAAGGGATCCTCCCTTGGCAAGAATCCGGTTTGACTCGGAAATACAGTGCATAGGATCCCCAGCGAGGTGTTCCAAGAGCTCAAAGCATACAACCACCGAGGCCGTTCCCGATTCGATTGGATATGGGTCGAGTTCAGCGTCAGCCTCGACAATCTGTAACGTAAATTCGTCCTGCCTAGAGACTTCAAACTGATCAAAGAATCCCTGACCCGGCCTAACCACCATCGTGATATGACGGTAGCCTAAGCTCAAGTACAGAGGTAGCCAGAATACTGTCCCACCGACGTCAATTAGGCGGTCGTGACGCGATACAGCTCTGGGGATAATAGATTTAGAAATAGACATTCGGCGTAGTTCCGAAGAATCCAGACGTTTGAGGTGATTAATCCCGGCAAGGTCGGTATTGCCATGAGGACGGAGTTCAGCGACAATCGTCTCCAAAAGATTATGCATTTCACTGGAACCACGGCCTCTCCTCTCATTCAGCTCTCTCAAGGCGCCACCTAAGTATCTTCTAACTCTCCCCAAGAACTGCAGATGATTATTTGTCTCGTTCTTCTGCGGAGCTCGGTTGAATCTTTGAAACACCCATTCCCTGTTATTCTCATTTTTGAGTTTACGGTAAAATGCTGTTTTTGAGATTGTACGCTCCCTTGCATAGGTCTCATTCTTATCCAGAAAATCTGTTAATACTTTGACGGCAGGAATGTCGATGTCGTCTACGCCCAGGATTCCGCCCGCATTCAGAACCTGATCGATGTAGTGCCAATCCAGGGCAGGAAAAGGAAAGCCATGACATCCATCAATAAAGGCTACGTCGATTGGCTCCTTGAGCTGCAGTTTGACGAACGCCGCGTCGGATGACTCAGGCACAATATTGAGTCGATCGATCGGAGCACCGATGCTTTGCATGTACCGCCTGATCATTTCACACCCTGTAGAATTCGGATCGATACAGGTGTGGGACGCAGCCAGGGAAGCGAAAGCGACCGTGGTATGGCCGCTGCCAGTCTCCAGGGTTCGGTGATGGGGCTTGACGATCTCGGCGAGATAGCGAATAACGTCTGCATCGACCGCCCAGCTGATAGGCCCGACTCGCAATCGCATGAACGAATATTCTTTTGCATCTGTCTCGCTAATGTAATGCAGCAAAGGATCATCCTGTACGAGCCGTTCGATAATGATTCCACGATCCATAAAGGCCTTAACCTTCCGCAGTCTGAGTTTGCAGAAACCATTTAATTGTTTTCGAAATCCCCGCTTGCAGACTTGTCCGGGCCTCGAAGTCGAAATATTTCTTTGCGCGAGTCACGTCCAAGCTGCGCCTCGGTTGGCCGTTTGGTTTGGTCACATCCCAAGTGATCTTGCCTAGAAATCCCACCTCGGCGGCAATCAACGCCGCGAGATCACGGATCGTAATCTCGTTCCCGCTGCCCAGATTCACCGGTTCTTCCTGGTCATACTGATCCATCGCCAGCAGGATGCCATCGGCGGCGTCGTCCACATAGAGGAACTCGCGCGTCGGGGACCCATCTCCCCAGAGCACGATTTCATGTGCATCTTGCCGCTTGGCCTCAACACATTTGCGAATAATCGCCGGGATCACATGGCTTGTTTGTAAATCAAAGTTGTCCCCGGGACCGTACAGATTCACGGGCAACAGATAAATTGCATTGAACCCGTACTGCGCGCGATAAGCTTGCGCCTGAACAAGCAGCATTTTCTTTGCGAGGCCGTACGGCGCATTTGTTTCTTCGGGGTATCCGTTCCACAGGTCCTCTTCTTTAAACGGGATCGGCGAAAACTTTGGATATGCACAGATGGTTCCGAGTTGAATAAACTTTTGCACCCCCGACTTATATGCATGATCCATCAACTGCAGTCCCATCATCGCGTTGTCATAAAAAAACCGGGCCGGATTTTCCTGGTTTGCTCCAATTCCGCCCACCACGGCTGCGAGATGGATCACCATGTCCGGTTTGGTCTTGTCGAAAAGAAGTTTCACGGCCGAACCATCCCGCAAATCATACATCGTAGACCGTGGGACGTGAATGTTCTGATAGCCACGCAGCCGCAGTTTCTCGACAACGACGGTGCCAAGAAACCCTGCTCCCCCTGTGACAAGAATACTCCTCGTCGCGAGGTTCATCTCCGTCACAAACTCCGCGCCCGGTCCATACAAACTGCAATGAATGTCATGCTGATCCCAAAAGACAGGGCTCGCTCACAAATGGATGTCATTGAACGTCTCGGCTATTCGGTAGATGCGGCTATGGATGCTTTACCGCGTTTGGCGGCGTTGAATGTTTTGGTGATACGTTCCGTCGCCTTCTCCCATGAAAACCATTCTTGACCTAGCTGGCGGGCTCCAGCCCTAAGTTCTTCTCTCAATACGGGATCCGTTATTACTGTTTCCATGGCAGCCGTCAAGGCATCCGATTGTTTGGGGGTACATAGAAAGACATTCGACTTATGAACAAACTGGGGCTCGACGAACGTGCCCTCGGTAGTGATAATCGGCAATCCATGGGCGGCAACTGCTCCCAAGGAGCTGTTGTTTAAATATACTCCGGCATCAAAAGGCAATACGCAGATGTCCGCCGCATGCAGATACTCTGAGGCCTGATCGCTGTCCCATGCATATTCTCCCGGCCAGATTATCTTGTCTTCAATCCCCAGCTCCTTCGGCAGTTTGTACATTCCTTCGACGAACGAAGGAGCGCCTAAATGGCCCATGGTCAGCATG
>JBBRRL010000260.1:0-4376 GCA_038200775.1 Nitrospirales bacterium | reverse complement strand
GTGCCATCGTACTTCGACACGATCCTGTAAACGACGCTCAGACCTAGGCCGGTACCGACCTCAGGATCCTTGGTTGTAAAAAACGGATCGAAAATCTGCGTCAGATGCGGCTTCGAAATGCCTCCGCCTGTGTCAGTCACGCTTACTGAGACCGCATTGCCGTTCGCCCGGGTGGTGAGCGTGAGAAGGCCGTGACCTGCCATGGCTTGGACGGCATTATCGATGAGATTCACGAAGACCTGATCGATCTCGCATCGTC
Source organism: Nitrospirales bacterium (assembly GCA_038200775.1). Taxonomy (GTDB): domain Bacteria; phylum Nitrospirota; class Nitrospiria; order Nitrospirales; family NS-4; genus NS-11. The sequence continues at coordinate 4,117 of JBBRRL010000260.1, read as the reverse complement.
GCAGCCGGATTCCGGGTAGGGACTGGAAGTCCCGGATCACTTGGATTTCGCCGAAATGCGGATTGTGACGGACCATTTTCACCGCCGCGATCAGCCTTTCGTTGAGATCGAGCGGCACCTCTGGGCCGGAAGCGGGACGGGCGTAGCACGCGAACTCGCGTACTACTGTCGATGCATGCTTCGAATAGCCTACGATATCCTGGGCGTATTCGCTGATCTTTTCGGGGTCACTCTCTTCGAGAATCAGTTCGGCCAGTGCCAGGATCCCATGTAGGGGATTATTCATTTCATGGGCCATACTGGAAACCAATGTCCCCAGGCTGGAAAGCTTTTCGGCCTGAATCAATTGATCCTGCAATTGTTTCTCCTCGGTGATGTCCGAAATAGCGATTCCAGTCTGCGCCTTGCCATCCATATCAAGTGGAAAGAGGCGATATTGATACACCCTGTCATGCGCGTTAAATTCTCCGACAGGTCGAGGGCGCCCGTTCGCGGCGTTCAAGAAAGTCTGAACGTTCATGAACTGGTCCCATATCCCTATAGGTACCGGTAGGATTTCATAAATAGAACGCCCACCCATCGAAGAATCTGGCTTGCCGAAATGCTGAAGAGCGAGCGAATTGGCATAGACAATCCGCTGTTGTTCATCGACCAGGAAGATCGGGACAGGAAAGCAAGCGAAAACGTGTTCGGTGTCATGGGCGTTATACAATTCGTCCTCCGCCTGTTATGTCCGTTTAAATAACCCTCAGTCACCCCTCGTGCCGGCGCGATAGGGTTGCGGTCCCTAGTTTTAGAGGAGTGCAATGCGCGTACCAGGCTCGCCTGCCGTCATCCGTAGAGAACTCTCCGAACGAGATACGAATAAAATCAGGCCAAACCCCATGTTTATCGACCCGGAGGTCAGGAGGCTAGGGTGTATCCGTACGTGTCTGCTTCGTATCGGAATCGATATACAGAGGCGATTGGTCCGCGGCGATTATGGAGATGAGGTCGGAACTGGCGACAGCCGCTTCCATACAAAAGAGCCACCCCATTCTCCGGGTGGAATGTTCTGCTGTCCGACGCGGATATACCACCATTTCCCTTCTGCGCGAGTACGGTCCGCCGAGAGCAGGATGTCAAAACCGCCTTCGCGGTCGTTGCCGGTCTGATTCCAGTTGCCCTGCCATCGCCGGTCCACAAATGAGGTGGTCGTAATTTGCCCGTTCTGCCACGTATATGAGCCACTACCGGCGGCATCAAGGGTAGCGATATAGGACCGCTCTTCTTCTTCGATTTCCCACTCTCCTGAGAGATCCACGTTTTCTGCCGCCAGCGCAGGAGCCAGGGCAACAATTGCGAACAACATCATCGTAATGGCACGGTGAATGAACATAGGACCCCCTTTCGTAAAAATATAGCACTTCATCGCTTTTCCATCCAGCAATCTCTGTGGGTACTTAATTATTTCTGCGTTGACCCTTGCGATTCGTGATTGACCGTGGATAGCGGAGATGGTAAAGTCTTTTGGACCAACACAATCGTATCATTATCACGAACTCGAGCGACGCGGGGTAAATGTGGCTGTTCCAATCTCTCAGATGCTTACGGTTACGAAGTATGTACTTACTCAGAGGCTTAAAGGCGTAGAACGCTATCCGCTAGTCCTCATGCTGGAACCGCTGTTTCGTTGCAATCTTGCCTGTGCCGGCTGCGGAAAGATTCAGTATCCGGATCACGTCCTAGATCGGCGCTTGACGCCTGAGCAGTGTTGGTACGCTGCGGATGAATGTGGAGCCCCTATCGTCAGCATTCCAGGTGGGGAGCCTATGATTCACCCGGAAATGTCCACGATCGTGAAAGGTTTGGTCGAGCGCAAAAAATATGTGTATTTATGCACGAACGCGATTCTTATGGAGCGCAAACTTGACGAGTACACGCCGTCGAAATTTCTGACCTTCAGCGTGCATATGGATGGTCTAAAAACAGAGCATGACCTGGCGGTTTGCCGCGACGGTGTGTACGATGTTGCGGTCAAGGCGATTCGGGCTGCACTGAAGCGCGGGTTTCGCGTTACTACCAATACGACGGTCTTCAACGATGCCGACCCCGACCGCGTGCGAAAGTTCTTTGATGCAATGATGGATCTCGGCGTTGAAGGGATGATGATTTCCCCTGGTTACAGCTATGATAAGGCGCCGGATCAAAAGAATTTTCTCAAACGAGATCGGACACGTGAATTGTTCTCTCGGATTTTACATAAGCCGAGAAAGGGATGGCGGTTCAATCAATCGCCGCTGTTTTTGGATTTTCTGATGGGAAAAATAGACTATCAGTGTACCCCATGGGGGAACCCTACGTATAATGTCTTCGGCTGGCAGAAACCCTGCTATCTCCTGCAGGAAGGTTATACCTCCAGTTTTCGAAAACTTCTAGACGAGACAGAATGGAAAAACTACGGAAGCGGCCGGCACGAAAAGTGCGCCGATTGCATGGTCCACTGCGGCTATGAAGCATCAGCCGTAAATGACACTTTCGGTTCATTGAGAGGCTTCGGTAGAACCGTGAGAGCGACATTGTCACCGTCCTCTCGATAGCGCACATGGCGGCCTCATCGAAACACCTCATGGTTCGCTCTGAAACGCCGGCTGAGCTGTCTCGGCTGATTGAAGAAGCCTTCCATTTCAGGGGAGACGTCGCACTCTACCTGCAATCTGGTGAATGCGTAGAGGGCTATCTTTTCAACCGGGAGGTTTCGCCGGCGGGCCCACGCCTTCTGTTGTATGTTAAGGGTCAAAGTGACCCCCGCGTTATTCTTTACTCCGACGTCATGACTGTGCGATTTTCTGGGGAGGATACCGCCTCCGGCAAAGACTGGGAGGCATGGGCGAAGAAGAAAGAATCCGAACGGCAGGCAGAGGCATTGAGCCTTGAAGCGGCAGCGCGCGCCCGAGGCCATTTGTAGTTCCTGCCAGGAGTTCTAACGGCTCTCGCTTTCCTGTCCGAGCCGGCAACACCTTCCCAATGTATCGTCTAATGAGGACCCAGCTTTGGGGAACTGTGCCCTGCTGTTGTATGGCCGCAAGCATCTTCCTCAAGGTCCTTTCATCCATAGTAGCCATGAAGCGCTTGGCCTTTAAATCTTTCGCACGCAGGGTGATGTATGTTTTTGCAGCAGGAAGCCTCACCGTCGGTTGTGCGGACGGAGCCGGTACCCATGCCTTGCTCCCGGCAGATCTGCTCGCTCGCGCTGAAAACGGAGAAACGGTTCGGGTAATCTTGGAGATCCAAGCCGGTGCAGAAGATATACATGCAGCTCAGGAGCTGGTGTTTGAGCAGCTGTCGGGGACTGGGTACCGGGTCACGCGGCCGTACCGGGCAGTGCCTTTTCTAGCGCTTGAGGTCTCAGCTGAAGCGTTGCGTCGGTTGATGCGATCGCCTGTTGTGGGGCGCATCCAGGAAGATCTGGCGGTGCCTCACCAGGAGAAAATGCCATGAGACTTTCCAAAGGGCTCGTCATTTTCGCTCTGGTCCTTCTCATTACAAACTTTGGCGTGGCCGCGCTGGCTGACCCTGAAGTCATTGCCCAACCACAGGGCCAGAAAGCGACCGGACGTTATCTGATTCGACTCAAGGTCGAGACTGCCTCAGAGGGGTCTCTTCCGCACCCAGAAGCGGTAGTTCGACAACGACATGCGATTCGCCTCGCCAAACAAGCGGTGCAGGCTGCTCTTTCTGGTCGATCGCACCGCGTGACCCGCGAATACAGTTCAATCCCTTTTATTGCCGTGGAAGGTGGTTCGGACGTGCTTGCAGCCATCGCTCCGATGGTCTCGACCGTCTACCAAGACCATCTCTTCCCGCCCTCTCTTCCCGAAAGTATTCCCCTCATTCGTGCGAATCAAGCATGGATCCAGGGCTTTGACGGCTCAGGCAGCGTCGTGGCTGTTCTGGATACCGGGGTGGATAAGCTGCATCCTTTTCTTGCCGTCAAAATTATTGATGAGGCGTGCTATTCCGCGAGTGGCAATTGCCAGAATGGCACGGACACACAGCTTGGGTCTGGGGCAGCGGTGCCGTGCGCGTTTGCCGCCGGAGCGTGCCGACATGGAACTCATGTTGCCGGGATTGCCGC
>JBBRRL010000259.1:0-4387 GCA_038200775.1 Nitrospirales bacterium | reverse complement strand
TCAACCTGAAGCTTGGGAACGACGCCCCCGTGATGGTCGTCCCCAAGGAGGCGGTGATCGGGTTGGGCGGCCAGGGTTTCGTCTATGTGCAGACAGCCCCGGACACCTACGTCCGCAAACCGGTGGTGATCGGGACGATCGCAGGCGATCTGATTCAAATTCGCGAGGGGGTGCAGCCCGGCGATCGCGTAGTGATAAAAGGCGGGCTTCTGCTCAAAGGCGAGCAGGAAAAAGGATAGGAGCCTGGCGGAGAATGCCTTCGTTGCGAAGGAGACGAGGCCAGATGCAAGGCCGCAGGGTCGAAACAACCGGAGGCGAATTGTCGGAATACGTTGAGGATTATTTTGAGCCGAGAACGAAGCAGATGGGCTTGTATCATTCGTCGCAGTAGAATGGCTATTCTCCAACAGGTTCCTAAGTGATTGCGTCAATCGTCGAGTTCGCCCTGACCCAGCGTATTCTCGTGCTGACTTTAGGTGTGACGCTGCTAGTCGGCGGCCTGTACGCCTTTCATGTATTGGATGTCGTGGCCTATCCCGACCCCTCGCCGCCGATGATTGAAGTCATCACGCAGTATGCTGGCTGGTCGGCCGAAGAAATTGAGCGCCAGATCACGATTCCACTCGAAACCGCCTTAAATGGAATGCCGGGACTCACCGATCTTCGCTCGATTTCGATCTTCGGGTTGAGCGACATTAAGGTGTACTTCGATTTCAACAGCGAATACTACTTCGATCGCCAGGAGGTCCTGAACCGCCTCCAGCTTGTGTCTCTGCCGGTCGCGACGCAGCCGCAGATCTCTCCCTGGTCCGCCATCGCTGAAATCTATCGATACGAGCTGACCGGCCCGCAGGGGATGTCGCTCAGTGATTTAAAGGCGATCCAGGATTGGCAACTCCAGCGACAGTTCAAACAGGTCCGCGGAGTTATTGACGTGACGGCCTATGGGGGCACGACCAAGGAATATCATGTTGAGGTCGATCCACGGAGCCTCGTTCACTACAATGTGACGCTGGCCCAGGTGTTAAACGCGCTCAGTAACAGCAACGCCAATGTAGGGGGCAATTATCTCACCATGGGCGAGCAGAGCTTCAATGTGCGGGGGGTGGGCCTCGTGAAAGAACTGAGCGACATAGAGGATATCGTTGTCGCTGAGAAAGCCGGTACGCCAATCTACGTCAAGAATGTCGCCAAGGTGGACATCGGCCAACGTGTACGCCTGGGGCAGGTCGGCATCGATGATCGAAATGACGTCTTAGAAGGAGTGGTGCTGCTACAAAGAGGGGCCAAGTCCATTCCAACGCTGGAGCGGGTGAAAAACAAAGTCCTGGCATTGAATAACGGCCAACTGCCACCCGGTGTGCAGCTAAAAACTTTCTACGATCGGTCGGACTTGATCCAGATCACGATCCGGACGGTGCTGGAAATTCTGGCTGGCGGAATGCTTCTAGTGTTTTTGATCCTGTTCGTGTTCCTGGGCAACCTCCGCGCGGCGCTGATCGTGGCCCTCACCGTACCCTTGGCGCTGCTGTTCACGTTCTCGGCAATGGTTGCCGTCGGCGAATCGGCGAATCTTATTTCGCTCGGCGCAATCGATTTCGGCATCATCGTCGACGCGGCGTTGATCATGGTGGAAGCCATTTTTCTGCAGCTCAGCCACCATGCTGCGCTACACCGCCCTGTGGAAATCACGGTCGTCCGCGCCGCCCGTCATGTCGGGCGGCCAATCTTTTTTTCGACGGCCATTATCCTGGTCGCCTTCATTCCGCTCTTTACGATGACGGGGGTGCCTGGAAAAATCTTTGCGCCGATGTCCGTGACCTATGGATTCGCTCTGCTAGGCGCGTTGCTCATTGCTTTTACCTTGAGTCCGGTCCTGTGCGCACTGTTGCTCAAGCCGCCGCTGCGAGAGGAGGACACGCGGTTCGTCGCCTGGTTAAAGCGGGGGTATATGAGGCTGCTCTATCGGGCATTGGCGAATCCTCGTCTCACCGTTACGCTTGCGATCGCCTTGGGAGTGGTAACCCTTGCTGCCTTACCCTTGATGGGCGGCGAGTTCATGCCGTCCCTTGAGGAAGGCAATCTCTGGGTGCGCGCGACCATGCCGGTGGATATCTCGTTTCAGGAAGCGTCACGCATTACCACGGACGTCAGGAACATCTTTCGCTCGGAGCCCACAGTCCTGTCAGTAGCCTCGCAGTTAGGGCGTCCGGACGACGGCACCGACCCGACGAGTTTTTTTAACGCGGAATTTTTTGTGAACTTGAAGCCGAAGCATGACTGGCCGACGGGGATGGGCAAAGAAGACATCATCCGCAAGATTGAGGACAAGCTCCAAGCTTTCCCTGGCATTCAATTCAATTTTTCGCAAGCGATTCAGGACAATGTGGAAGAGGCAATGTCGGGAGTGAAGGGTGAAAACTCGATCAAGCTCATCGGGCATGATTTATCAGAGATCGAGACGACGGCATTGCGCATTGAATCGGTGATGAAACCGATCCATGGGGTGACGGATCTTGGCGTCTTCCGCCTGTTGGGCCAGCCGAATCTTCTGATCCAGGTGGATCGGACTGCGTGTGCGCGGTATGGTGTCCTCGTTGCGGATGTCAACACGGTTGTACAGGCCGCCATTGGTGGACAGGTCCTGACACAGATCCTGGAAGCCGAGCGCCGGTTCGATCTCCTGGTGCGTTTTCTGCCGCAGTACCGCCAGGATGTGGAGGCCATCGGAAATATCCAAGTGGCCACTCCGGACGGCGCGCGGATCCCGCTCAAGCAGCTTGCGGCCATTATGGAACAGACCGGAGCATTCGTGATCTATCGCGAGAACAACGAGCGGTATATCCCGATCAAATTCAGCGTGCGAGGCCGGGACTTGGCGAGCACCGTGACCGACGTGATACGCCGGATCAACAAAGAAGTCACATTGCCTCCTGGTGTGCGGTATGAATTAGCCGGCCAGTTTGACCAACTGCGGGAGGAGCAACGTCGTCTTGCGGTGGTGGTCCCGATCAGCCTGGTTTTGATTTTGTTCTTGCTCTACACGACCTTCAATTCCTTCAAAGATGCCTTTCTTGTCCTGGCGGCGGTCCCCTTTGCTCTGGTCGGTGGAATTCTCTCCCTGGTCATCACCGGAACCAATTTCAGCATCTCGGCGGCAGTCGGCATCATCTCACTTCTCGGAGTCGCCATCCTGGGCGGCGTGCTGTTGATTTCGCGGATCAACGAACTCCGGAGAGAAGGAATACCCGTCCAAGAAGCCCTCATCCGCGCCGCCGAGAACCAGATGCGCCCAATTCTTATGGCAACCCTTGGAGCCGCGATTGGTCTGCTTCCGGCCGCCGTTGCGACAGGTATTGGCTCACAGGCGCAGCAACCCTTGGCGCGTGTCGTCGTCGGCGGAATGATGACGGCCGCGGTATTAATCCTAGTCGTCCTGCCTGTGCTGTATTCGCTCTCCGCCAGGCAAAACGGCATGCCGGCCGTGCAAGCATCATCTATGGGTACGAGTCCGCCCGCGCCGCCGGGCTAGTATCTGATTTCCCGAGCAAGAGGCGGCTATTCTACTTGATAGTACCTGTGACACGAGAGACGTAGGATTTGTATAATGCTCGCGTGCTTGCTACTATAATCTGTTGTTCAGAGGCCTCCATCATTCTGCTGCCTGACGCCATCCAAGTCCCAGCCATGCCCGGCTCAACGCCGATTCTGAAACGGGTGGGTTCCCTATGTGGGTGAAGCAGTGGTTGCTGGGGCGTCCGCTCGCCACGGCGCAGGCGGGCGACCAGCGACTGGCTAATCCAGTCGCGCTTGCAATCTTCTCGTCAGATCCGCTTTCCTCGGTCGCGTATGCGACGGAGGAAATCTTACTTGTTTTAATCTTGGCTGGTACTGCGGCCTTTCATTACTCCCTCGGCATCAGCATAGTCATTGTTGGATTAGTAGCTATTCTTACCGCGTCCTATCGCCAGACAATATTCGCATACCCTTCGGGCGGGGGCGCCTATATTGTCTCGAAGTCCAACCTCGGCGAATCACCGGGGCTAGTGGCGGCCGCCGCCTTGCTTATTGACTATGTGCTCACAGTCGCCGTGAGTATGGCCGCCGGCGTCGCCGCTATCACATCGGCGATTCCGGTTCTGCACGAGCACCGTGTCGCCTTGGGACTGGCTTCGATCGTCCTACTGACGTGGGCCAATCTGCGAGGGGTGCGAGAATCAGGCCGGATCTTTGCGTTGCCGACATATTTATTCGTCGGCGGGCTCGGCCTGGTTATTATCGTTGGCATAGGCCGTGCGCTGTTAGGCTATTCCGTGGAAAATGTCCCCCCACCGATCCCCGCCGTGGAGGGACTGACATTGTTCCTGCTCCTTCGCGCATTCTCCTC
>JBBRRL010000258.1:0-4417 GCA_038200775.1 Nitrospirales bacterium | reverse complement strand
GTTATTTGTTGCGGCTGCGCAAGGCGATGGCGAACTTTTGTGACGTCAGCGCTCTCCGGACCACCTGAAGTGGTACGTAATCGATGCAGTGACGTAGGATCTCAGGGGAATCCTGTGATCCGCTCGAATGGCTCCCCTTCGCCTGGCAGCGAGATCGTTTCCAGTGTCTGGCCTCCATAATCGTCGATGTCGCCGACAACCCCAGCTTCACCGTGGCGTAGAGCTGGTTGTCGGAGTCACCCGAACCGACGTGTGAGCAGCGAAGAAGCCCTTACATAATCACGCCAAATCACACAAAGTGGTATAGTGGGTTTTTCTTGCCATGGAAAAAGACTCTCTTACGATCTCCCTGCCACGCGCGATGAAGACGTTCATCAAGGCGAAATTGCTTGAGGGCCGATTCAGCACCCCAAGCGAATACATTCGCTCTCTCATCCGCTCAGATCAGCAGACGGGTGAGCAGCGTGAGCTCGAAGCCTTTGCACGGCGTGGTGTTCGGGTGAAGGAGCTTCCTGAACTGAGCGAAGAAGACTGGGCTTCAGTGGAAGCGCTCATCGTGAAATGCGGAAAGACAAGGGCCAAGCGTTCAGCAGCAAAGGGTCAGAGACACACCTGATGGAGCGAACCAATTGGAATGGGCACATGCCACGGAATGTTCGGCCAAAGACACCCTTCTTGCCAGTTCGGATTTACAATGCCGCGGGCGGTCCGGCGGCATTGACTAGAATTGCTCGACGAAACTCATGAGCCGAAGCACCCCCAGTCCGGAGATCGGGGAGCTTGCCCAACGGCTACTTGCTTACGAAGCCGCTGCGGCCAATCCCTCCGAGGCAAATATGCCTGCGGTGCTGCGTGTGTTCGAGAAGCTGCGACGTACTCTCAGTTTGTTCGCCGGAAGCAGCGGATTCCTTTCGCTCCTGACCCGAGCTCTGACGCTCGCAAAGGCGCAAATGCCTGGGCTCGGCGTTGCGCAGGTCAAGCCGGACGGCTCGCTAGAGGGTTTAAGCGAAATTGGTAATCAGGACCGGGACGGGCGGGCAGGCGTCATACTCATCGCCCAGCTACTCATGCTGCTTGTCACCTTTGTCGGCGAACCGCTGATGCGGAGCTTGCTGCTCCAGACTTGGCCGGATTTTCCCGCCTTAAATAACTTGAAGGAAAACGATCATGACCCCACAAGATAGAGTGAAGATCAACAGACTGCCGACTGGGGTTCCGGGTCTCGATGAGATCCTGGGCGGCGGTCTCCCAGAATTCTCTTTTAACATCATCGCGGGCGCACCGGGATGCGGGAAAACGACGCTGGCGCATCAATTCATATTTGCCAATGCCACGCCGGAGCACCCCGCGCTGTATTTCACTGTTCTGGGCGAACCCGCTTTGAAGATGTTGCGCTACCAGCAGCAATATACTTTCTTCGACATTTCCAAGCTGAACGGCTCCATCCGCTTTATCAATCTGAGCCAGGTTCTGATGGATCGGGGACTGGCGGGAATATTGGAAGAAATCACCAAAGAGGTCGAAGCGGCCAATCCCGGCATCGTGGTCGTCGACTCCTTCCGCACCGTGGTCCGTAAAGTTTACGAAAGCGAAATGCAGGTGCAAGCGTTCGTGCAGAACCTGGGGCTGCTACTGACCAGTTGGGAGGCTACTACTTTTCTGATCGGGGAGTATGTCGAATCGGAGCTCCGCGACAATCCCATATTCACCGTCTCCGATGGCCTCATCTGGCTCTATCAAACTGTGGAACGGAACTCCGTCGTGCGCAAGCTCCAGATCATGAAACTGCGCGGCCAGGCCTCTGTGCCGGGGATGCATACCTTCCGTATTACGGATGCAGGCCTGCAGGCCTTCTCGCGTACGCTTGGGTTAGCCGCCCGCAAGAATAAAGTGCCCAGCACGAAACGGCTTTCCATCGGAGTTCCAGCGTTGGATGAACTGCTAGGCGGCGGCATTCCCGAAGGCGATAGTCTGTTGATCGCAGGTTCTTCGGGGACTGGAAAATCGGTGTTGGCGACGCAATTTATCGCTGCCGGTATACGCGAAGGACAGCCGGGAATCGTGGTTGTCTTTGAAGAACGTCCCGAAGAATACGTCGCGCGGGCCAGCAACTTTGGCCTTGATCTGAATACGCCGATGAAGGACGGCAGCCTTGAGGTGATCTACCTCCGTCCCCTTGACCTCTCAGTGGACGAAACCATGCAGGAAATCCTCGACGCGATCAGGAAGACGGGGGCCAAGCGGCTAGTGATCGACTCGCTGGCCGGTTTTGAGATGGCTCTGGCTCCCGGATTCCGCACCGACTTTCGGGAATCACTTTACCGGATGATCTACTCCTTGACCGGAATCGGCGTCACTATCCTAAGCACGGTGGAAATGGAGGAATCTTTCACCGAGTTGCTCTTCAGCACCTATTCCATCTCGTTTCTCACAGATGACATCATCCGGCTTCGTTACGTGGAGATCGAGGGCCAGCTTCGCAAGGCTTTGATGGTGGTCAAAATGCGCCACGGAGCTCATAGCACAGAAATTCGTGAATACGAGATCACTTCTAAGGGCGTGGTCATAGGCGAATGCCTCACGGGCTACAGGCGCTTGATTACTGGAATTCCCAACCGGGACAGGCCGTCGCCGAAGAACGGGAGCCCACGCCGGCAGACAGCCGAAGCAGAAGGGTAGAAGCGGATGAATACGACGGTCAAATCGAAGCAGGCATCCGATATGCCGGCTCTCTGCCGCCCCATCGCCGAGACTTCGCCCATGCCAATGGCTGGTGTAGAAGGAGTTGGCAACATCGTCTGCTATGTCAACCCTGCGTTTTGCCTCCTCACCGGTAAAACCCGGGAAGAACTGATCGGAAACGCGTTCTCCGGCGCTGTGCCAACAGGGAAAGAATGTCTGTCGTTGCTTGGCCGGGTTTACCAGACCGGAAAGGCGGAAATCCACACGGGGCAGGAACACCCCGCTTCCCATCGTTTCTATTGGTCTTATGTGATGTGGCCGGTTCTTGCCGAAGATGGCCGCCGCGTTGGAATCATGATCCAGGTGACAGAGACCACGCCCTTTCTTCTACAGTCGACCGGCATGAATCAGGCATTGATCATGGGTTCGTTGCGCCAGCATGAACTCACGGAAGAGGCGGAGAGGCTGAACGAGGAGCTGCAGCGGGCAAACGACGATCTGAATCAATTCGCCTTTGCGGCCAGCCACGATCTCCAGGAGCCATTACGCATGATCACGAGTTATTCACAGCTCCTGATCAAAGGCTATCGGGGCCAGCTCGACGGCGAGGCAGGGGTCTGTGTGGATTTCATCACCAAAGGCGCCCAGCGTATGCGGGACCTGCTCGCTGACCTGCTCTCCTATACTGAAACCGGCGCGGACAAGGCAGAGGCGGATGAAGCGATCGATCTCAACGCGCTTGTTCAGAAGGTGAAGGAGAACCTTAAAGCCGCAATCGATGAGAGTTCGGCCGTTGTGACCAGCGGCGAGCTGCCCACGATCCGCGGCCACGATGCGCGTTTTGTGCAGCTTTTCCAGAACCTGATCGGTAATGCGATTAAATACCGCAGAGAGTCGCCGCCGCGCATTCACGTCTCTGCTGAGCAGCGAAACGACGAATGGTGCTTCGCGGTTTCCGACAATGGCATCGGGATCGAGCCAGAGTACTATCAAACGATTTTCGGCGTGTTTAAGCGGCTTCACGGGCAAGCGATTCCCGGAACGGGCATCGGTCTTGCGATCTGCCAGCGCGTTGTCGCGCGCTACGGTGGCCGGATCTGGGTCGAGTCGCAGGTGGGGCACGGCGCCACCTTCTATTTCACGTTGCCGATGAGGGGAGAAAAATAGATGAGCAGCGACGCGCAAACGTTTCACATCCTGCTTATGGAGGATAACGCCGCAGACGTGTATCTCTTCCGGGAAGCCTTGAAAACTGCGGGCCTGAATTTCAAGTTGACCGTCATCGAAAATGGCGCTGACGGGCTCGCTTTCGCGCGGCGTCAGGGAGAGTATGCCGCAAGCTCTGTACCGGATCTCGCAGTGCTAGACCTGAACGTGCCGAAGGGCGGGGGTGCCTCGGTGCTTGAGGCCATGCGCCAAAGCACGGATTTCGAACGTGTGCCGGTCTTCATCATGACCTCATCGGCCGGGCCGCGCGACCGGGCAAGGGCAATGGAATTGGGTGTTGAGCGATTCATCACGAAGCCACCCGACCTGGAAGATTTCTTGAAGATCGGTCACGTGGTGAAAGAGGTTTTGCTGAAGAGCACCGGCGCACCTGCAGTTGCTGGTTCTGACGGCCACACGATTATGCTTTCCGAGACAACCAGCACCCCATCGATCTCGAAGCCATCCTCGCATGGGTGAACTTGCAACAACCCATTCCTTGATTACGGTCTGGATCAATTCCGCTGTT
>JBBRRL010000257.1:0-4417 GCA_038200775.1 Nitrospirales bacterium | reverse complement strand
GACTCTGGTTCAAGAGGGATCGTGCGACCAGTCCTACGTGATGCCCCGGCAGACCCGCCTGCGTGTCAACATCTTCCAGCAGCAGGGCCATTACTCGATCGCGATGAGAAAGCTGGAAAATAAAATTCCGACCATCGACGAACTCAAACTGCCCGAGGTTTTGAAAAAGACGGCCGAGGAGAAAAATGGCTTGATTCTGGTCACGGGCCCCACCGGCGTGGGCAAAACCACGACGCTTGCGGCACTCCTCAACGAGATCAATCAGAACAAGCCGGTGCACATCATTACGCTCGAGGATCCTGTCGAGTTTGTGCACCACAAGCAGAAAGCCACATTCAACCAGCGTCAGCTGGGCAGCGATTTCGATACATTCTCAAGCGGGCTCCGTGCTGCTCTTCGCGCCGCTCCCAAGGTGATCCTGGTCGGGGAAATGCGTGACCGCGAAACATTGGAACTGGCGCTCAGAGCTTCAGAAACCGGCCATTTGGTATTCAGTACCTTGCATACCATCGATGCCGCGCGCACGATCAACCGCATCATCGGTATGTTTCCCGCCGAGGAAGAACGCCACATCCGACTCCGGCTGGCGGATGCGGTTAAATGGATCGTCGGCCAACGGCTTCTGCCCAAAGTGGGAGGAGGTCGGATTGTGGTCCACGACATTCTCATGACCAATCTGCGGTTGAAAGAAGTGATTCAACTCGGAGAGTCCGAGGGGAAAACGATTTATGAGATACAGGAAGCGGGAGCGCCGTTCGGCATGCAGACGTTCGATCAGGCGTTGATCCGCGCCTACGACGCGAGTTCCATCACGGAGGAGGACGCGATCTTGTACGCGACTCAAAAATCGGTCGTCCACCGGGGCATCGATCAGATTAAGCATGCGCGAGGAGAGATGACGACCGATATTGACGGACTCAGTATGGACAAGGCCTACGCCAGGCCGACGCCCAGACGGTAACTCTGCGATGATTCTAATCTGTACGTCCTGCTCGGCAAAGCTTTCGATCCCTGACGGGAAGATCCCGAAAACCGGTTCGGTCACGGTCGCCTGTCCGAAATGCCAGCAGAAGATCCCGGTCACGGCCAAGCGCTCGCCAATCGGTGGTTTGGACGCCTCGAAGTTTCCCGTACCCGAGGATGGGGGCGCCGGGCCCGCGCGCGCAGAGACCACCAATCGACGCCTCGCCATGGTCTGTGTGGACCAGCTTCACGGACAGATGAGAGTCAAAACGGCTCTTGCAGAGCTGGGGTATACTGTGCATATAGTGAACGACCCCAAGGAAGCGATCGATCGGCTTTGGCAGGGGTCATATGGTCTTGTGATCCTTCATGAGGAGTACGGGGGCTCGGCGGAGAATAACAGCATTTTAAAGAACCTTCAGCCGATGCCGATGGCGATACGACGCTTCATGTATGTGGGGCTGATCGGCAAGGGGTACCGGACGCTGGACCCGATCGCAGCCTTCTGCAAAAGTGTCACTTTTCTCGTCGCCGAGGGGGAGCTGGGCAATCTCAAAGCTATTGTGCAGGAGGCCACCTCAGAGAATGACCGGTTCTACCGCGTTTTTCGTGAAACACTCCGCGAAGCAGGCAAACTCTAACCCCATCATCGAGAGGCGATTGTGAAGCGAGCGCTTATCAGCGTTGCGGATAAGTCCGGCATTTTTGAGTTTGCGAAGACCCTGACAGAACTCGGATATGAGATTCTTTCCACCGGCGGGACGGGGAAGGCCCTGCGGGAGAAGGGTCTCAAGATCACCGATGTGGCGGCATATACCGGCTCACCGGAAATTCTCGACGGCCGCGTGAAAACACTGCATCCCAAGATTCACGGGGCGCTTTTGGGACGTCGACAGGATCCCAAGCACGTCGCCGAAATGGCACAGCAGGGCATTACTCCCATTGATCTTGTGGCCGTCAACCTCTACCCGTTTGCCGCGACGATCAGCAAGCCCGGCTGCACGTTCGAAGAAGCGATCGAGAACATCGATATCGGCGGCCCGTCCATGCTGAGGTCAGCCGCAAAAAATCATACCGACGTCATTGTCGTGGTAGACCCGGCCGATTACCCCCAGGTCTTGGACGCGTTGCGCGATGGTGGTGTGCAACCACCCATGCGTGTGGAACTCGCCCGTAAAGTCTTTCAGCACACGGCTCAGTACGACGCAAGGATCAGCGGCTACTTGGAAGCGCAGGGTGCCAGCGCGTCGGTGAAATTCCCGTCACTGCTGTCGCTCGAGTTTGAGAAAGTCAACATCCTTCGTTATGGAGAGAATCCTCACCAGCAGGGCGCCTTCTATCGAGAACTCGGAGGTGATGAAGTAGGCGTCGCGCGCGGACGGCAACTTCATGGCAAGGAGATGTCGTACAACAATTTCCTGGACGCCAACTCAGCCCTGGAGCTGGTGAAGGAGTTTGCTGCGACTGATCATACCGTCCAACCCAGCGAGGGGACTCCGTCCGCTGGGGCGGGAAAAGTAGCCGCGGTCATCGTGAAGCACAACAATCCGTGCGGCGCGGCCATTGGCCAGACCTCCCGGGAGGCCTATGTGCGGGCACGTGATACCGACCCAATTTCTGCCTTTGGTGGCGTGGTGGCCTTCAACACGAAGATTGATTTGGCCACCGCCAAAGATCTCACGGGCACCTTTCTCGAAGTAGTCGTGGCCCCGGGATTCGACGAGGACGCGTTGGCCGAGCTGAAGAGAAAAAAGGACTTGCGCTTGATCGAAGTCGGACCTTTACGGAACGAGCGCCGTAGCGGGGTCGACCTCATGGACATGAAAAAAATCGTTGGAGGACTGATCCTGCAGGACCGGGACCTTGGCATGATTGCGGACATGCGGGCGCTCAAGGTGGCCTCGAAACGACCGCCCACCGATGAAGAATACGAGGCCTTCGCATTCGGGTGGAGGGTGTGCAAGCATGTGAAATCGAATGCCATCGTGTTCGCGCGGGCCGATCGGACGATCGGCATCGGGGCGGGCCAGATGAGCCGCGTAGACTCCGTCAAACTGGCCACGCTGAAGGCAGCCTCCTCCCTGGCTGGCTGCATCATGGCTTCGGATGCGTTTTTTCCGTTCAGGGATGGGATCGATGCTGCCGCGCAGGCCGGCATTACCGCCGTGATTCAACCGGGGGGCTCGATCCGCGACCAGGAAATTGTGCAGGCGGTGGACGAGCGCAACATGGCGATGGTGCTGACCGGCATGCGCCATTTTCGCCACTAGGCCCGTTAGACCGCCGGCTCTTGCCGTAATATTGCATCCATGAAAATTCTCATCGTTGGCAGCGGCGGGCGGGAACATGCCTTAGCTTGGAAGATTGGGCAAAGCCCTGCTGTCAGGAAACTGTATTGCGCCCCAGGCAACGCTGGAATCGGCGCGATTGCGGAATGCGTCCCTTTGGCGGCCGATGATGTCGCTGGCCTGCAAGCCTTTGCCGAGCAGCACCGCGTTGATCTGACGGTTGTGGGACCGGAAGCGTCCCTGGCTGCCGGCATCGTGGATTCGTTCAGGCTGCGTAAGCTTCGGATCTTTGGTCCTCAGAGGGCGGCGGCTCGTATTGAGTCAAGCAAGACATTTTCCAAGGATCTCATGGTTCGACTGCGCATCCCCACCGCCGAAGCCAGGAGCTTCACAGCCGTCGCCAGTGCGTTGAATTACCTGCAGGCTCGCGACGTTCCCATCGTCGTGAAGGCGGATGGATTAGCACAAGGCAAGGGTGTTGTGATTGCGCACACCCGTGAGGAGGCGCGCGATGCGGTGACCGCCATGCTGGAGGGAAAAGCATTTGGGGAAGCGGGCGCGCGTGTGGTCATAGAGCAGTATGTGGATGGCGAGGAGATGACGGTCATGGCGTTCACCGACGGAAAGACGGTCGTTCCCATGATCCCGGCCCAAGATCACAAGCGTCTTTGCGATGGAGATGCCGGCCCCAATACCGGCGGAATGGGGGCGTACGCTCCGGCGCCTCTCGGAACAGCACGGCTGCTCGAGGAGGTCCGTCGAAGCATCCTTGAACCCGCCGTCGAAGGGCTCTCACAATTAGGATCGCCGTTTCAGGGTGTCCTGTATGCCGGGCTGATGGTCAGTCACGGGGAACCCAGAGTGCTAGAATTTAACGCTCGCTTAGGCGACCCGGAAACGCAGGTGGTGTTACCCCTGCTGAAGAGTGATCTTGTGGAGCTGATGATGGCGGTTACGGAGCACCGTCTGGATCAGGCCACTATCGAATGGCGCTCCCAGGTCGCGGTCTGCGTGGTGCTGACCGCGAAAGGCTATCCGGGTGAGAGTCAGAAAGGCGTGGCGATAGAGGGACTGAAGGCTCAGGACAACGATCGCGGACTGCTGGTGTTTCACGCAGGGACCGCCAGAGGCGCTGCGGCTCCGGACACCATAGTGACCGCCGGCGG
>JBBRRL010000256.1:0-4424 GCA_038200775.1 Nitrospirales bacterium | reverse complement strand
GTGGGGAAGTTTCGGGAACGCTGAGGGCCAGTTCTATTTCGCCCGGGGCATCGCGGTCGATGAGAATGACGGTGGGGTCTATGTCGTGGATATGGGGAACCATCGCATTCAAAAGTTCGACACCAGCACGAATTTTCTCCCGCAACTACTGGGCACATGGGGGACGAAGGGTCAGGAGCCGGGACAGTTCTGGAATCCCTGGGGCATCGCGGTCGATCGTGATGGATTTATCTACGTGAGCGACGCTGGGAATCACCGGATTCAAAAGCTCGATCGCGACGGCAACTTCGAGACTCAGTGGGGTGGGTTTGGGGGAGCTCGGGGACAATTCAACTTCCCGTACGGGATTGGCGTTGACCGCCGGGGCACTGTCACTGTCCTCGACAGTTCCAATTTCCGCGTGCAGCAGTTTATGACCGCTGACGAAGGGGAGATGCAGCTGCGCGAGCAGGCCGAAGTCGCCGAGTCTGAATCATCAGCCTTGTTGGAGAAAAAACCGGTTGCCCAAGAAGCCGAAGGCACTCATCTCTGGTCGACGCCCAAGCAGTAAGGGAGATGCCATGCTCCAGTCTTCCTTGCGGGTGGGACTGACCTTTGATGACGTCTTGCTGGTCCCTGGAAAATCTTCAGTTTTACCGTCCGAGACCGATACTCGCACTCGCCTGACACGGCGGATCACGATCAATATCCCGATCGTCAGCGCCGCCATGGATACGGTGACGGAATCACGCCTCGCTATTGCCTTGGCGCGCGAGGGGGGCATCGGCATTATTCACCGTGTCTTTGCGCCTGCGGAACAAGCAGTCGAAGTCGACAAAGTGAAGAAATCCGAGAGCGGGATGATTCTAAACCCCGTCACCATCTCTCCCGATAACACAATTCGGGATGCCCACAAAATCATGGCCCAGTATCGTATCTCCGGCATACCGGTCACCAAAAACGGCAAGTTGGTGGGCATCGTCACGAATCGGGATCTGCGGTTTGAGAACCGCATGGATCTAAAAATTTCCCAGGTGATGACCAGGGAGAATCTGATCACCGCGCCCGAAGGCACGACGCTGGACAAGGCTCGAGAGATCCTTCACCAGCATCGCATTGAGAAGCTGCTGGTGGTCAACAATAATTTTGAGCTCAAGGGACTCATCACGATTAAGGACATTGCCAAACGCATCAAATTCCCTGATGCCTGCAAGGATGATCACGGCCGGCTGCGGGTTGGCGCGGCGGAGGGGGTCAACCGTGATGCTGAAGAACGGTTGGCGTTGCTGACAGAAGTGGGCGTCGACGTGGTTGTGGTTGACACGGCTCATGGGCATAGCGCGGCGGTTCTCGACACGGTGCGTTGGGCGAAGCGCAAATATCCCGAACTTGACATTGTGGCGGGGAACATTGCGACCAAGGAAGCTGCGCGCGACCTCATTGCGGCTGGGGCCGATGGTTTAAAAGTCGGAGTGGGCCCGGGGTCTATCTGCACGACGCGAATTGTGGCGGGCGCTGGTGTGCCGCAACTCACGGCCGTGGCCGAGTGCGCCTCGGTCGCGTCTCGCTCAAAGGTTCCCATTATTGCCGATGGAGGGGTCAAGTATTCCGGCGATATCTCAAAGGCGATCGCCGCCGGCGCCTCCGCTGTCATGATCGGAAGCCTGTTTGCCGGCACTGAAGAGAGTCCCGGCGAGACCGTTCTCTACCAGGGACGGACCTACAAGGTCTATCGTGGTATGGGGTCCATCGGGGCGATGGAACGGGGCGGACGGGACCGCTACGCCCAGGGCGATCGACCCGTGCAGAAGCTTGTCCCGGAGGGCATCGAAGGGCGTGTTCCATATCGCGGCACTATGTCCGGCATTGTCTATCAACTGGTCGGCGGGCTGCGATCGGGCATGGGATATTGCGGTTGCCGGGTGATCGCCGAGATGCAGAAGAAGGCCCAGTTCATACAGTTGACGGCCGCCGGGTTGCGTGAGAGTCATGTCCATGACGTGATTATCACGAAGGAAGCGCCGAACTACCGCATTGAAGTTGAACCGTAGTCCCTCTTTTTCAATCTAATGGGTCTCTCTCACGAGAAAATTCTCGTCCTTGATTTCGGCTCTCAGTACACGCAGTTAATCGCGCGGCGGGTGCGCGAGGCGCACGTCTATTCTGAAATCCTGCCGTACAACACGCCTCTCTCTCGCATCCTGAGCGAGCGTCCCCAGGGCGTGATTCTCTCTGGCGGACCGTCCAGCGTCTACGACCGCAAAGCGCCGACGATTTCTCCCGAGCTGCTTCGATCGGGTATTCCCGTGCTTGGCATTTGTTATGGCATGCAGCTTGTCACGAATCTTCTCGGAGGGAAGGTGGCCCGTGCCACGCACCGTGAATTCGGGCCAGCCGAGTTGCATATCGACGACCGCAACGACCTGTTCAGAGGTATCGAGCCCGCACACCGTGGTCCGACCGTGTGGATGTCGCACGGCGATCGGATTGATGAGATGCCACCGGGCTTCGTGGGCATTGCCCGGACGAGTAATTCGCCCATCGCGGCCATGAGGTCTATTGAACAGACACAGCCGGTGTATTGCCTGCAGTTTCATCCCGAAGTAGCCCATACCGAGGGAGGCGCCACCATTCTGAAGAATTTTGTCCGCACTATATGCGGGTGCAAAGCCGACTGGTCCATGCATTCATTTATGGCGGAATCTATTGAAGCGATACGGGCGCAAGTCGGCAAGGGAAAGCTTTTGTGCGCCTTGAGCGGCGGCGTCGACTCGTCCGTCGCCGCCGTGCTCTCGCATGCAGCCGTCGGTGATCGTCTCACGTGTTTATTTGTCGACAATGGTCTGCTGCGCAAGGGTGAAAGCCATCTCGTCCGCGAGACTTTTGCCAAGCATTTTAAAATCAAGCTTCGGATCATTCCCGCGGCCCGTCGATTCGTGTCCGGTCTCGCCGGCGTCAGCGATCCGGAACGCAAGCGCAAGATCATCGGCCGTTTGTTTATTCGGGAGTTTGAAAAATTCACTCAGCGAGGCGGAACAACCGACTGGCTGGTGCAGGGCACGCTCTATCCTGACGTCATCGAAAGCGTGAGCTTCAAGGGCCCTTCCGCCACGATCAAAACACATCATAACGTCGGCGGCCTGCCCTCTCGGATGCGCTTCAAGCTGATCGAGCCCTTGCGGGAGCTCTTTAAAGATGAGGTGCGCCTTCTAGGCAAGGAACTTGGGCTGCCAGATGAGATTGTGTGGCGCCATCCCTTTCCCGGCCCGGGCCTTGCGATCCGGATTCTCGGGCCTGTGACCAGCGAGCGTCTCTCACTCCTTCGCGAAGCCGATGCGGTCGTGCAGGAGGAAATTCAGAAGGCCGGATTCTACACGAAGGTCTGGCAGGCTTTCGCTGTGTTGCTTCCCATTCGGACAGTCGGGGTCATGGGCGATCAGCGCACGTATGACAACGTTGTGGCTGTGCGGGCGGTGACTAGCATGGACGGGATGACGGCCGATTGGGCCCGATTGCCCGATGCGCTATTAGCGACGATTTCGACCCGGCTCATTAACGAAGTCAAAGGCGTGAACCGCGTGGTCTACGATATCAGTTCCAAACCGCCCTCAACTATAGAATGGGAGTAGGGGGAGGGTGCCAAGCCTGCGGGTCCTGTCGACGAACAGCCCGGAATGCTCGCTCCCGAAGCCCAAGTCGCTGCGCTTGTCCGGGCGCCCAGTTCGTCGCCACCCCCAGGCTCGTCCTTATGGGATGGGCAAGACAAAGAAAGTGACGCCACCCAACCGGGTCGTGTTCACGGGAAAGGCGCTTGTCTTGGCGGGCGCGGGGGTGTGGCGGGTGCCATAGGACAAAGGAATCTGTCTTGGCAGATTCCAGGGCTGGGTGTGGGTGCCATAGGGAAAAGAAGGCTGTCTTGGCAGCCTTCGGGCGGGCGGTGCGATAATGCTATGATAGCTACCCGCAGGATGGTTACGAGAGAGGGAAAGTGACGCGATGGTGAGGTTGCAGAAGGCGATGGCGGATGCGGGCGTGGCGTCACGCCGAGCGGCGGAAGATATGATTCGCGCCGGTCGGGTCACGATCAATGGAGAGACGGTGTGCGTGATGGGCGTCAAAGTGGATCCCGACAAGGATCATATCAAAGTGGACGGCCGTCATCTCAAACCGCCGGCGCCGCCAGCGTACGTGATGCTGAATAAACCAAAAGACGTGCTCACGACCCTGGCAAGGTCCGAGACAGATGACCGGCTCACCATCGAGCCTTTTTTACGGGGCATCAATCGCCGCGTGTTTCCGGTTGGGCGGCTGGATTACGATACTGAAGGGTTGCTTCTGTTGACTAACGATGGTGAATTGGCCGAGCGTTTATTGCATCCTCGCTATCACGTCCCCAAGACATACTTGACGAAGATTAAGGGCGTCTTGCAGGAGGAAGAGGTTCG
>JBBRRL010000255.1:0-4424 GCA_038200775.1 Nitrospirales bacterium | reverse complement strand
TGTACGACGAGGCCAAGCGGTTTGCCGAGGCCATGACAATGGCCTATCACCGGTATCACGGCCTGGACACGCGAATTGTGCGCATCTTCAATACCTACGGCCCGGCCATGCGGCCGAGGGACGGCCGTGTCGTCTCGAATTTTATTGTGCAGGCCCTAACCGGTGAGGCCTTGACTGTGTATGGAACTGGCAGCCAGACTCGAAGCTTTTGCTATGTGGATGATCTGGTTGAGGGGATCATAAGACTCCTGCTGGTCACGTCGGATAAGACTCATCAAGAGCGCACCGACCGTTCATTTATCTATCAAGGCAGCGCTTCGTCGGTCCATGACCCGACAAACATCGGTAATCCGGAGGAACTCTCGGTCCTGGAGATCGCTCGGAAGGTGCAAGAGCTCGTCGGAGCCAAGGCTCCCATCGAGTTCAAGCCACTCCCTGCTGATGATCCCAAGGTGCGCCGGCCCGACATCACCCGGGCCAGAAAGCTCCTCGAATGGGAGCCCAAGGTGGGTTTGGATGAAGGTCTCCGCCGCACTATTGAATACTTCCGAAATAGGCTCCCTTGAAGCCCCACTGCTTTATATGCTCAACAGTCGTGTTTCCTAATGATCCTGACGCGGATCTTAAACACCACAGCTACTTTCTGCATGCGCAGGTCGCCGCTCTTCAGAAGACTCCCGTGCAGCTGACGCTGATTCAGAACGGCTGTGAATTCCCATCGCTCGGAATTCCGGTCATCCGTAATCCTATCCCCAAAAGCGTGGCTTATAACTATCTTCTTTGTGATGCAAACTGTGCCGGCGACTATTGGATCTTTCTACCTGAGGACTCACGCATCACAGAGGAAGGCTGGGAGCCATCCGCAAGCGGGATGGTCACACCTGTTTTTCGCTGGCGAAGGATCCGAAATGCTGCGTCTTTCGAAAGGGAATTTTTGACAGCCTCCCGCCACAAGTGCGTGCCGCCGCCGATCTGAACTTTCTCGGCAAGGAATTCGGGCATCTGCTGCTACGGGGAGAGCTCGACAAACAAGGCTTTCATTCCATTACACCGCATTGGACCCAAGTCAGCAAGGAGCCACCCTTGTGGGCCAACGAATACTTTGAGATGATCCCCGGCCAGCACCCTAACGCGAACCACCTCCGCCGAATGCCGTGCCTTGATAACTATGGGGTTCGGGAATACAAGGCAAAGGCATCGAAGATTGAAGAGCTGTATACAAAGATTGTCCAGGACAGTATCCAGGAACTCGTAAACGATGCGACAAGTTGTAAATCGCTCGTTTCACGCTATGGACCGGTCTTTACGGATGTTCCGTATGACCAAAGCCACAGTTAAGTTCCGCGGGCGCAGTGTCGGCCCGGGCGGACGCTGCGGGTAGCGCTGCGACGATACTTCGTAGACGTTACCGGATTGTCTGTTACAATCCACTAGGTGTCTGCAACTACTTATGACAGGTATGCGACCCTTGCACCGAGGCAAGCGCAGGGCGAACGGCGCGCTGCGAGATTGTCTGTTTACGATCCACCAGGAGTGCACGAATGGCAAAAATTCTGATCACGGGCGCAGCCGGCTTCATTGGCTTTCATCTGACGAAGCGACTTCTAGCGCGGGGCGATGAAATCCTCGGCCTCGATAACCTGAACGAATACTACGACGTCACCCTCAAGGAAGCCCGGCTGGCTCAGCTAACGAGAGAACAGAGATTTCGCTTCTACAAGCTGGACCTCGTCGACCGAGAGGGGATTCGTCAACTCTTTATGGAGCAGGTCCCTGACGTTGTCGTCAATCTTGCGGCGCAGGCTGGCGTGCGCTATGCCGAGAAAAATCCATTTGCTTACATTGACAGTAATCTGGTGGGATTTGCGCAGATTCTAGAGTGCTGTCGACACTTTAAGACGAAGCATTTGATCTTCGCCTCGTCGAGCTCGGTATACGGGGCGAATACCCGGATGCCGTTCTCCGTCCACGACAATGTGGATCATCCAATCAGCCTTTACGCAGCCAGCAAGAAATCCAACGAATTAATGGCGCACACCTACAGTCATCTGTATCGACTGCCGGTGACTGGCCTGCGGTTTTTTACGGTCTATGGTCCGTGGGGAAGACCAGACATGGCACTGTTTCTATTCACCAAGGCGATCCTGAAAGGCGAGTCGATCAAAGTGTTCAATTTTGGAAAGATGCGGCGAGACTTTACCTATATCGATGACATTGTGGAGGGCATGGTGCGGCTGTTGGACAAACCACCAGTGCCCAATGCGAACTGGTCAGGAGACCGACCCGATCCCGGTAGCAGCCTGGCGCCTTATAAAATCTATAACATCGGCAATAACCAACCAGTGGAATTGATGCGCTTTATCGAAGTCCTCGAAACGAAGCTCGGAAAGAAGGCAGAGAAGAACATGATGCCGCTGCAACCTGGGGATGTCCCCGAAACCTACGCCGATGTGGAGGACCTGGTCCGTGACGTCGGATTTAAGCCGGACACAGCCATTGAGGTCGGCATCGAACGATTTGTCACATGGTATCGTGAATACTATCGGGTAACATAAGCCTCATTGCGCTAATTCACCTCAGACATCATCTATATCATCCTGCCAAGCCGTGTGACTCTACGCAAATGCGCATAAATCATCCTGGACGATGGAGAGGTGTCACACGGATCATCGGGTGGCAGTCAAGTCGTCTGACTAAAACCCATGTCCATAGGAAAGAGATGTGGGACCCCATTCCCAATACTTCCAGTCCATGAGTAGCTTGGTTGCCGGATTAAATACCAACTCCATCCTGTGCCCAAACATCGGATTGCCGTCCTCGAGAGACATTGGTGTCAGCGATACTGAATGGTTCCAGTGCCAACTGGCATGAAGTGGAGCACCGTCTAGTTCGGTCCCCTGGGGCGCACCCCCGCTCAGTACTGATGTCGGAGGGCCCCACGACTTGACAACCTGATCATAGGACAACCGATCAATCGCATAATCCCAGGCACCTCGGAAACGGACTTCGTCAACATTGGAGACGGGCATGTTGGTCTGACAGCCAAAGGCCGGCATTAACGCGCAGAGAACTCCTATAATACCTGTTGCCATCCTCATCGTAGCCCGTCACGATACACAAACTCATCCATCACATCAACAACACCTGATCGACGACATTTGTTTCAATAACTTTTCCACGGTGGAATTTTCTCTTGAATCCCTGTTCAACATATGTTCAAATTCTGAGCTCCTGAACCCTAATGCCTAGGTATTTCATGTACTTAAGGGCGAGGCCTGAATTTTCCACTCTTTTTCGACTCTCTGTGACTGGGCGCTGAATGGCAGCGCCTCGGGGGAAGACTGTCATCAAGAGTCGAAGCCCGTACCTTGCGAAGGGTTCAGCAAGCACCTTGTGATCCTGTGATCTTTGAGAGGATCTCTGGTGGGCAGTTGCTTGTTTGATTGTGCCGTATCTCAGCGGCCGGCGTACTGAGAAGAGTATTTTCGGGTTCTGTAAGTGAGAGGGCGGAGCTTTGTCTTCTTCCAGAACGGACATCATCGAGGAAATCAACAACGACTATTTGTGGTATGCGATTCGCACTCGGTCTCGGCATGAAAAACAGGTGCGAGATCGCTTTGTCACGCTCGGCATCGAATCGCTTCTGGCTACTGTCCTGCGGCTGAGTCAATGGAAGGATCGAAAAAAGGAGATTGAATCACCTTTATTTCCGGGCTATTGCTTTGGCCGGTTTTGCTGGCAAGACCGGATGTCAGTGCTGAAAGTCGCGGGTGTCGTGGATATCGTCGGGAACAAGAGTCGTCCGGAACCGATCCCAGAACAGGAAATCGAGTCAATCAGGATACTGATCACCAGTACGTTGCGTTATGATGCCCATCCGTACCTCCAAGAAGGCATGCCGGTTGAGGTGATCCGCGGGCCATTGAAAGGTATCCGCGGGATTTTGCTGCGAAAGGACAAGCGGCATCGCCTGGTGATCTCCGTGCATCTCATCCAACAGGCCGCGGCCGTGGAGATCGATGCCAATGACGTCGTGCTCGGGCGGTTGGCCAGCCAGACCGCCAAGTTGCTGCGCGGCAAGCACAAGCCGATCTACGCGCCGCACATGGACACCGGTGACTTCGTCATCATCGTCAACGCCGCGAAGGTCGCCCTGACCGGCAACAAGCGCGAGCAGAAGATGTACACGCGGCACTCCGGCTACCCGGGTGGCCTGCGCCAGACCAGCTATACCGTTCTGCTCGGCACCCGCCCCAAGCTCGCCGTCGAGCGTGCGATCAAGGGCATGCTGCCGCACAACACGCTCGGCCGGCAGATGCTCAGCAAGCTCAAGGTCTACGACGGCCCGACGCACCCGCACGAAGCGCAGATGCCGACGCCGTTCGAGCTCAACCAGGTCGCGCAGTAATCCTGCGCATCGCCAC
>JBBRRL010000254.1:0-4425 GCA_038200775.1 Nitrospirales bacterium | reverse complement strand
CCGATTCCCTTGTCCCATAGCATCCGGCCCGCAAGCACCACCAAAGGGACCTGATTTTCATTTAGGGACGCCAGCGGTGGCGAAAACTTGACCGTATCGACGCCGACGCCACGAATGATTTGGATCTGGTCAGATCGGACGATTCCGGCATCTACCATTTCGCTGGCGTCTTCGGCATTTTGAAAAACCACTCGCGAGTGCGGGAGGGTGAGCGCCCACCTCAGAGCCCTCCCCGTGATAAATCGCAGCACACCTTTCCCCTTGCCGGAGTGGATAAATGTATAGCCCAAGCCGGCAAATCCGTTCACGGCCGCCGGCACTCGAGCGATACGGGCTGCCACAGACCCGTATAAGATCGGTTTGAGCGCGACATGGTGAACCACATCGGGACACACCCGTCGATACAGTCGCACGATCTCTAAAATGCTGAAGATCTCGCGTAACGGATGCCGGCTGCTTCTCACGAGCTTGAGAG
The DNA here is from genome assembly GCA_038200775.1 of Nitrospirales bacterium. GTDB lineage: Bacteria > Nitrospirota > Nitrospiria > Nitrospirales > NS-4 > NS-11. The sequence continues at coordinate 3,950 of JBBRRL010000254.1, read as the reverse complement.
GAAGGAGTTTGAAGCCCTCGTCCTCGATCCGCTTGCCATGATCACGCACGCGGGTGGCGACCGAGACATCCCAGCCGGCGGACCGTGCCGTCCGTGCCAGCTCCAATCGGTGTGACCAAAAATACCAGTCCTCAGTTATGAGAAAGAGCAGGCGCGGCCGAACCACATCAGACGCCCCAGTCATTCTTGCCTCTGCCCAAAGCAATACCCGCGTCTCCATGCAGCCATATATTTCTATCATCCGGGCCGCGGTGACGAAGACGCTCTGTCATCGCAAGAAGCGTCTCACGCGTCCCACGAAGTAGAGGGGTTGTTTGACAAATGCCTACAATGCCGCACATAGGATTATGATTAATTGTGAACGGCCGTGTCCGACCTTGCCGGGCTCCGAACAGCGACGCCGAGGCCTTCTCCTCGGCAAGAGAGATGGGACAACGCATCTTTGCAGATCAGCTCTGTAAGGGCAGAAGCCATCGTCTCGTGCCCTTTGACATTCGTGTGGGCGTCCTTGGGGAATAGGTAGTACGTCGAAAGGTCATTCGAGGATTCAAAAATGGGGGTCATATCGACGAAGGGAATATCGTATTGAGTCGTCAATCGCTTTAACACGCCGTTAATATGCTGATATTCAGGATGATTGAGGTGAGAGATGTCAGGAATAAACATGATGACGAGCCGGGCGTGCACACCATCGGCCAGTGATTTGAAGCGGGTCAAATACTCTTCGAGTAACATAATTCTCTCATTTGTGCCCTCGTCGGCGTTCTTGATCAGTGGATGGTCGTATCTTGCCCACGCTTCTCTACGGACTTTCATAATTCTCATATGGTCCACTGCGGTCGCGTGATTGCGGACCCGGATCACTGCGGCAGCAGAGGTGATAAAGTTATAGAATCGCGATCGGTGCCAGAGCCCACCTTTGTATTGCAGCCTGTCCGGAAAATTCTCCTCATAAGGTGCAAGTTCTTCTTTAAGGGATATTGGGAGGTCATCCACAAAATAGCTGATAACAATGATGTCTGGCTGAAACTTGATCCCGATATTCTTTAAATAGATATAATAATGGTTGAGGCCATAGCCGGGCACGCCCGCATTGATCGTCTCCGCTTTCCGGCCTGTTTCCTGAGCTAGCTGTTTCTCGAGTTGCTTTAAGAATGATTCCTCGAGTTTCACTCCCCAGCCAAAGGTAAATGAATCGCCCAGTCCAAGAATGCGTACTGTTCCCTCTTCCTTCTTCCATGAATGTTCAACGTCCCGCAGGCCCTGCGAATTCGTTTTGATGTACTCATCCACGATGCCCCTTCCCTCAAAATTTAACGGCAGCCGAAATCCCAAGAGCGGAACTGGTTCCAGCCAGGTCTTGAGAACCGGCTTTGACCACGGGTGATCGATGACATGAAGCATTCCCTCGCCAAGCAACGCTGAAAACCCCAGCGACCCGACCAGTAGGCAGGTTTCTGTCCACTTCCCTTGAACCAAAAACAGCAATAACAGGGAGACCAGGAACCCTACGACGGGAAACTCGATCGTGGCTGAGCGGATGACATGACCGGCAATCTCGACCCTAAACCCCCGAAAGTATGCGACTATCAAGGCGTCCGCCGCGAACAAAATGACCACCAGTAACAGTAAATGTTTGAGCCAGGATTTGATGGAAGAAGTGGGGTCAGAGTCCATCTATAGATATTCCCTTATGGTTTTCGCCCTTTATCCGGGCTTGTATAAATGGACTCTGACCCGGGTTCTTTCTGCAAGCCCTGAGAATCTGCGAGGCTTAGAACAACGCCGGCTGTCCAGAAGCGCTTCGGATGAAATGCGAGCAGAGGTGGGAATAGGCGATCGTGACCCAACCTGGTTGCCGCAAAAAGCAGGCCACCGGCGGGAACACCTTCTTCTTCCAGGCGTTATAAAAGAGCTTAAAATAAATCCGTCTCGCCGTCTGCTTAAAGTCTCGCGATGCGGCGGCGCCAGGGACAATGCGAAGGTACTCGGCAAGCAAGCGATCAAACAATCTTACAAATTTCCCCTGCGAGGCGTGATCGCGATAGCCGGAACTGAACTCGGCAAGCAGAACGCCCTCGTCCTCGGATAAGAACTCCTTCCCAAACACCGCTTCGGCATTTCTTTTGACGACCTTTGTAATATCTTGCATTTTAACGATGTGCTGGGTGCCTTGGCGCTTGGAAGAAGAATGCGTGCGATGCGATACCAGGTGACGTGCCAAGTTTGCGACATGCCAGACTTCGGCAATCCTTGACCATAGCTCGTAATCCTCGCACGCGGCATACGACGGATCATAACCGGCTAAGTTGTCTCTCACGATAGTTTTTCGATACATCACCGACGTATGCACAAAACTGTTATCGAAGAGGAGATCCCATTTAATCGCGATATGGTCACGCGGTCGATCGAGAAGCACTCTCTTATAGCGCCCGAACTCATCAATAATAATTGCCTGGGTGCCTACCAACGCGACGTCTGGATGAGCCCTCAGAAATTCGACCTGGCTCTCCAGGCGCTCCGGATGTGACAGATCATCAGCGTCCTGGCGCGCAATGAATTCCCCCGCCGCTGCGTGAAGCCCGCGGTTTAAGGTGTTTGCGAGGCCGAGATTGTTTTTGTTCTCGAGGAGTCTGATACGGTCGTCGGAAAATGAACTCAGGATCTCCTGGCACCCATCCGTCGACGCATCGTTGATGATTAATAGTTCAAAATCTCGGAACGTCTGCTGAAGAATGCTCTCAATGGCAGGACCGAGATAGCGACTCGCGTTATAGACCGGCATGAGAACAGTAACCATGGGTGTCGGCAAGATGCCATGAGACGGATTCACGCGCGAACCGAACGAGCTTCGGCCCAGATCTCTCCCCAATTGATTTGCACAGGAGTGAGGCATAGGCTGGCAGCCCGGATCTCTTTTTCAAAGCTTTCCAGGGTGTATTCAGTGTAGTGGGTCCGATCGCTGAAAAAGGGCATTCCCAGCTCTCTTCTCAACGGTACCTTCCATTCGCGGTCGAACATGGGCACCCGGATCAGGATGCGTGTAGGCGACAGCCGTTCGTGTATGGTGCTGAGAAATTCCACTCGATGCTCGATATGCTCGAGTATGTTGGACAACACGATTACATCGAACTTGTCCTTCGGCAGGTCCTTGAGGGCATTTCCTTGCCGGAAGGCCAGGTTCGGATGCTGAAAAAGCTGCCGCGCTTTCGCAATATTCTCGGCACGAAGGTCGATCCCGGTCACGATGGCACCCGTCCGTGAGGCCACGGAATAGGCCACTGCGCCGTAGCAGCAACCGATGTCCAGCACGCGCTCCACGTAAGAAATTCGCTCCACGAAAAAGTCGTGATATTGCATGAGGCGTGCTTGACGTGCACGCCGTCATGGTACTCTATGGCCAGCCGATTGATGCATTTCGTGAGGAAATCATCCGCTCTCAACAGCAGTCGTATGGCCATCCTGGTGACACGCTTCATCTCAAGACATTCTCGAATACTGCTTCATGACGCCGCAGCCAAGGCCGAATATCGAATGTCTCCTCCGCTCTCTGGCGTGCGGCGTCGGAGTATTCTTTTCGGTGATCCGCCACCTTTACGACGGCCGCTGCCATGGCTTTCGAGTCCGGCGGGATGTCTTTATCCCAGCCGCGTTCAACAGGGATGCCTATGCCGGCATCCTTACCAACAAGCTCGGGCACACCTCCGCTCTCTGAATACACGACCGGAAGACCACACGCCATCGCTTCGATCACGACGCTGGGGCAGGGATCATTGTACTTGGTGTGCAGTAAGAGATGGGCGCGGCGAAAAATGCTCGGCGCTTCCCGCTGGGTATATGGCCCGAGAAAATCCACGCGATCGAGCACGCCGCGTTCCGTCGCCCATTGGCGGGCTACGCGACCGGCCTCAGCCTGGTTCGCCGTCCACCCGAGCCGACCTGTGACCAAT
>JBBRRL010000253.1:0-4430 GCA_038200775.1 Nitrospirales bacterium | reverse complement strand
GGTTTTTGAAACGCTATTCGTCAGAGACGGATTTCTCCTCGAAGGGTCGACGAGCAACGTCATGATGATTAAAGAGGGGCATCTTATTACCCCGCCCGTAGGGCCGTTAATATTGTCGGGTGTGACTCGTCTTGTAGCGCTGCAATTAGCCCGTGAGAGCGGGCTTCCCATCGTAGAGCGACCTGTAAAAGAAACAGAGATCTACGGCGCAGAGGAAATCTTCTTGACCGGTACCATCATCGAGATATTGCCAGTTATCCACGTGAACGCACGCCAGATAGGGATGGGGTCACCGGGACCGATCACAAGCGAATTAGTTGCCCGATTTCGAAAGCTCTACGCCTAGTTTCTACTTGCGTTGCAAACCAATGCTATGCTAACTTTTACGCACTAAAGTGGGGTCAAATCCCACCTTTTATGTCATGTCGTGTCCAGAAGATCTCTATCAGCCAGACGAAGCCGTCAGGGAAACAGACCGTGAATCTAAGCAAGAGGTCATAGTCAGGCGGATCGCTGAACCCATCCTAAGCTCACTCGGGTTGATCCTCGTTGACGTCCAGCTCCGGGGTCGCGGTGGTAGTTCACTTCTTCGGTTGGTGATTGAGCGGCAGACAGCTGAGGGGCAAGCCGACGAAAGCCCGACCGTGCAAGATTGCGAACGGGCGCATATACTTATCGGGCATGCGTTGGACGTAGAGGATCCCATTCCGCACGCTTATGTGATGGAAGTGTCGTCTCCAGGGTTGGATCGGCCGATCCGTTCCGCAACGGATTATGAGCGGTTTCAGGGTCGCCTGGCCCGGTTTAAGCTGGCCAAACCGGTTAAGGGGCAGGTGGTCATGATCGGGCGGATCCAAAAGTTGGAGGGCCGTCAAGTCTGGATCGAGACGCCGACAATGAGACAAAAGCGACGGTCCGCCGAGGCCACACCAATAGCGCTTGCCTTGGACGACATACAGGAAGCCAGGTTGGAAGTGGAGTTTTGAGTAAGAAAGATCACCTTGGAAATCTCAGGAACAGATTATGAGTCGTGAGCTCCTGACAGTAATAGAACAGATCGGCCGGGAGAAGGGCATTGATACCGTTCGTATTCTCGAGGCCGTGGAAGCCGCACTTCAAACGGCTGCGAAGAAGCGCTATGGCGCCGCGGAGAACATTCAAATCAAGATCGATCGCAAGAGCGGCGAAATCGAGGCCATCTCGCTGAAGAAGATCGTAAACGCCGTGACCAATCCCAAGTCGGAAGTATCTTTGGAAGCCGCGCAGAAGGTGGATAGCGAGGCCGAACTCGGCGATGAGATCGGGTCCTTGATTGAGATCGAAGAGTTCGGGCGCATCGCGGCGCAAACCGCCAAACAGGTGATCTTTCAAAAGGTGCGCGAAGCGGAGTGGGAAGCGGTACAGCGTGAGTTTTCTACCCGTCAGGGAGATCTGGTCAACGGCATTATTCTCGGGCAGGAGCGGCGAAATTATATTGTCGATCTCGGCAGAACGGAAGCAATCTTGCCCGCGCATGAGCAGATTCCGCGGGAAGTATACAGACGGGGTGACCGGATCAAAGCCTACCTGCTTGAGGTCAAGCGCACCTTACGCGACGTGCAGGTGATTCTATCGCGCACGCATCCGAACTTCATCGTCAAGCTCTTCGAGGCCGAGGTACCCGAAATTGCCGAAAAAATCCTTGAGATCAAAGCCGTGGTTCGTGAACCGGGGGACCGTACGAAGATCGCGGTAGTGTCCCGGGATCGTGCGGTGGACCCGGTGGGCGCGTGTGTCGGGATGAAAGGCTCGCGGGTTCAGGCGGTGGTCCGGGAGTTGCGGGGGGAAAAAATCGACATTATTGGATGGACGGCCGACCCACGGGTCTTCATTGCGGAGGCGTTGAATCCGGCTGTCATTGAAAAGGTCGGCGTTGACGAGGAGAAAAAATCGGCGCTTGTCGTCGTCGCCGACAATCAACTCTCGTTGGCCATAGGCAGAAACGGCCAAAACGTCCGGCTCGCCGCGAAACTGACCGGATGGAAAATAGATATTATCGGCGCCAGCGAATATGAAAAGGAAAAGGCGGTGCGTGACCAAGAGTCACGGGCCGCGATTGCCCAGCAATTGCAAGACCAGCATGCGAAATTAATGGAGGCTGAATCGGCTGCCGCTCAGAAAACTGAGGAGCAGAATGCCGAAGCAGCAACAACAGAGAAGGACGAGCAAGCGGCGGAACCGGATAACCAGGCGGCCGCGAATGGAGAGGAGCTCACAGGACAGCCACATGCGGGTGTTTGAATTAGCTAAGCAATTGGGCCTGCCCAGCAAGGACCTGATTAATGACTTAAAGACGATGGGTGTGACTGTGGCGAACCATATGGCCGCCCTTGAAGAAAATGTCGTCACCCAGGTCCAGCATAAGTTTGAATCGGGAAAGAAAGATCCTGGCAAAACCTCTCCTGCGGTGCTCGCAAAGAAAAAGCCCGTTACAGCACGACCGCACACGGCTGTGAAAGTTGCCCCTGCCGTTGACCTGCCGAAGATTGAAAAAAAGCTTATTTTGGTAAAACGCAGGCAGAGCGAACCGCTGCTTGGCCCCGATCTGCTCCCGTTGAAGCCGGAAGAAGAAATGGTGCCGGTCGAGGAGTTGACCGAGCATAAGGGCGTGGCTGCGGCGGCAGAGACTGTCTTGGCGCCGGAATTAGTGTCCCCTGACCTGCCATTTGCCCCGGGTACCGTCGCTGTTCCGTCTCCATTCTCTCCTGGAGTGCTGCCGCCCGGACAGCCGCCTACCGCGTCTCCGGACAGGCCGGTATGGGCCAAAAAGGGAGGTCCAGAGCCAGTACAGCCGGTGCCTGATCAGAATTTAAAGGACAAGGCCAAAAAAACACGCCGAACGGTTCGTGATCGGGAAGATGAGCCTTTGCCGCTGCGTGATGACGCGGCCCGGTGGCGTGACCTGCGGGCAATGCCGATGCATCGCCGCGAGGAGAAATCCCGGCACGCTACGCCAGGGACGACCATGGAAGTCACCAAGCCGCGGCACAAGGCCGTCAAGCTGGAAGAAGGCCTGACGGTCAAAGATTTTGCTGAAGCCGTGGGGCAAAAGCCCGCGGACGTGGTCAAAAAACTTATGGAAATGGGTATGTTGCTCACGTTCAATCAACCGATCGGCTCCGAGGCTGCCATTTTGCTGGCCGAATCGTTCGGTGTTCGAGTAGAGATGGTCACCGAGCGGATGGCAGAAGAGCTCCTTGAAGAGGTACCTGCGGTAACCGAGGAGCGTCTTGTCGGACGCCCGCCCGTGGTCACCATTATGGGACACGTTGATCACGGGAAGACCTCCCTGCTGGATGCGATCCGAGAGACGAAAGTGACCGAAGGCGAAGCGGGTGGAATCACACAACACATCGGCGCATATGTGGTCCAAGCACGGGGTCATTTCATTACGTTCCTCGACACCCCAGGTCATGAAGCCTTCACCGCAATGCGCGCCAGGGGCGCCAAAGTAACGGATATTGTCGTCCTGGTTGTGGCAGCGGACGATGGGGTGATGCCTCAAACCATTGAGGCGCTGGATCATGCCAAGGCAGCGGAGGTTCCGGTCATCGTTGCGATCAACAAGATCGACAAGCCGGACGCCAATCCAGATCGGATCAAAAATCAGCTCTCTGAGCGAGGCTTGGTGTCTGAGGCCTGGGGCGGCGAGACCATCTTCGTCGAAGTATCGGCGAAAAAGAAAACGGGTCTGGACACGCTCCTTGAAATGATTCTGCTTCAGGCCGAAGTTTTGGAATTGAATGCGGCTCCCGACCGCTGGGCCCGTGGCATCGTGATTGAGGCCAAGATTGATCGGGGTCGAGGTCCGGTCGCCACGGTATTGGTGCAGAACGGGACATTGCATTTGGGAGACCCATTCGTGGTGGGCACTTACAGCGGGCGTGTTCGGGCGCTTTTCAATCATGCCGGGTGTCCGGTCAAAGAGGCCGGCCCCTCGATTCCGGTCGAGGTCGTCGGCCTGTTGGGATGTCCGATGGCCGGCCAGGAGTTTGTGGTCACGAAAGATGAGCGGATTGCGCGTGAGATAGCAGAGTCACGGCTGGCCAAACAGCGCACGGCTGACATGGCACCCGTGCGCAAAGTGACCCTGGACGATCTGTTTGCTCAGGTGAAGGAAGGGACGGTTAAAGAATTAGGGATTATTATTCGGGCGGATGTGCAGGGGTCAGCAGAGGCTCTTGGAGACGCCGTCGAACGGCTGAGCGCCGAGGCGGTCAAACCGAACATCCTCTTGAAGGGTGTCGGCGGCATTACTGAAAACGATGTCCAGCTGGCCTCGGCGTCAAATGCCATCATCATTGGTTTCAACGTGCGCGCCGAAGCTAAGGCCGCAGCCCTGGCCGAGCGCGAGGGCATCGATATCCGAAACTACAGCATCATTTATGAGG
>JBBRRL010000252.1:0-4431 GCA_038200775.1 Nitrospirales bacterium | reverse complement strand
TAGGAGCCTTGCTGAACGCTTCCCAATCCCAACGTGCCTAACCGCCGTTGCGCCGTGGTCAGTGGAATTGAACAGAAGGAGCGTATACCGTCCTCACGCATAAGCGCCATCACTTTGGGAAATCGAGTCTCCTGCGTAATATCGCCCATCAGGAGAGGTTGTTGGGTGTCCCACACCAGACCATCTGGAGAATCTTCAATCGCCACCTCATGGCCGCCTATGATCTCGGCGGGCACGTTCGCTTGCAGAGTGTGTAACCGCATCACATTTCTTTCGGGATCGTATATGGAAAGTCCCACAAAATTCACGTGCACCACCCGTGGAAGGCGCTCGGCGAGATCCCGAAATAGCTCACGAACATCCCGATGGACTGAGATTGCCTCAGTAACCTCCAGCAGCGATTGGTACTGCTCCGCGAGAGTCTCGCAGGGAGATGTGGAGCGTTTATCCATATTCCCAAGTATCGCCCATTGGCTAGGAATAGCTCAAGACCAAGCTTGTGCGCACCTGAACCCGTCAAGAAGGGGTAAGTTTACTTACATGCTCCGAGGCGTGAAGACTGAGTAGGGAGCAAGAAATGCGCGGCGGTATCAGCCAAGCCACTCGGGGTGAGTGGCGGTGCTGTCGAACTTCTGAGATGTCTTGAATTGCTCGTACCTTCCATCCGCGGCCGCCTGTGCGGTGCGTTTGAGAATGGCCGTTACCTGCGCCTGAGTCATGGGCTTGAAGGTTTTCACCGCTTCCAAAGCTTGGTCCAGAATCTTCACGCTCTCGATGCCCGTGATGACCACCGAAGTCGGCAGACTCATGGCATAGTGCAGGCACTCGAGCGGGCTCACCACCCCACTGTCCAGAATGAGCTTGTCGCCCATCGACTTCATGCCAAGAACTCCAACCTGTTCTTTTACGAGCAAAGGGACAACCTGATGTTGAAAGCTCCGGAAATGCGCGTCCATGAGATTCAAAGGCATCTGAACAGCGTCAAACCGAAAGCCATGTTTCTTCGCGACCTCCAACATCCTTAAATGAACCAGAGGGTCTTTATGCCCTGTGAACCCGATGTAGCGGATCTTGCCGGACTTTTGCGCGTCAAGCAGGGCGACTTGCGCACCATCATCGGCGAAAATACGGTCAGGGTCCTCGAGGCGAATGACCTCATGATGCTGGAGCAGATCGATATGGTCCGTCTGCAGGCGTTTGAGGGAATCCTCAATCTGTTTGGCGGCCTCTTTCTTTGTCCGGCCATCAATTTTCGTCATCAGAAAGACCTTCTCCCGATACCCGTCCTGCAGCGCCTTGCCCATACGGATCTCGCTGGCCCCGTCATGATAATCCCAAGAGTTGTCCATGAAGGTGATGCCATGGTCAATGGCGCGACGAACGAGGCCGATCCCTTCCTGTTCATCACTTGGGCGTCCAATGTGGTGTCCGCCAAGTCCAATGACGGACACACGTTCCCCTGTACTTCCCAGCGTCCTGTAGAGCATGTCGCCTTCGCACACCGACGCCGGGGTTGGTAGACGCGGCTTGCCGACTCCGGCCTTAGCGGCTGATTGCTCTGTGAGCACGCCTAGACCTGCCGCGACACCGGCAATTGAGACGCTGAGTTTTAACAACGTCCGTCGGGTACTGTTCATAATACTTATCCATAATCATGAATCTGAATCGGCCGCGGGAGGCCCACTTAGACGACGATTAAAATTCCGGCTGAGAGACGTAGCCATAAATAGTGTATGTCAAGATGTGTGCCCGCTCTACTAGAGCATCGGAGGAGGTCATACCCTACGATTGAATAGACTTGCGAGAAGTTCTTTCACTGCTAACGCAGTGTGGTCTGAGGCGTGTGAGGTTTCGCTTGGTCCACTCGTGGTTATTTTTCAGCCGCCGCAACGCGAGTTAACATCTTGGAAGACTGATCCAGAAAGCATTTTGCAAACAACTTCGCGAGTTATCTCGACAAATGGCTCGGCGGGCCGACGTCTCTAAAGCGACCTCGCGGAAAGGAATCAGGGGGAATGTCGGTCGCGGACTGGTTTAGCGCAACCGTTTTTTCATAGAGTTTTACGTACTCTCGGGCCGAATGTCGCCAGGAAAAATCCTGCCGCATTCCTCTCCCCATCAGCCGCTGCCACTCGGGCTGGTCGCGGAATACCTGCAACGCCAGCAGAATTGTGCTGTAGAGAACTTCTGCAAAAGGGGACTCAAAGACAAAGCCCGTGCCTTTGTCATTTTTGGCGCCGGGTCGATAGGGTGAAACGGTATCTGCTAGACCACCCGTCTTTCGAACAATCGGCACGGTGCCGTAAGTCAGGCTGTAGAGCTGATTCAGCCCGCAGGGTTCGTAGAGCGAGGGCATGAGAAACAGGTCAGCGCCGGCTTCGATACGGTGCGCCAGGCCCTCATCAAAACCGAGACGAGCGACGAATTTGGTCGGGAAGCGTTCCTGGAGGACCGTCAAAGCTTTCTCCGACACCGGATCGCCGCTGCCAAGCAGAACCATTTGTATGGCGAGAGTCAATAAATCCGGGAGGATGTCCAGGATGAGGTCGATTCCCTTCTGCGAAACGAGTCTTGTAACAACGCCGATTAACGGTACTTTACGAGACGGCAGTTTCATCTCGCGCTGAAGCGATGTCTTACATGTCCTTTTACCGGCTAGATCCTTGACCGAGTACCGTGCAGGCAGATAAGTATCGGTCGCGGGATTCCACTGCTCACTATCGATACCGTTGATGATGCCGAACAGCCTATCCTTGCGCGCTTGCAATACCCCTGCCAATCCATAGCCAAGATCTGGCGTTTGAATTTCACGGGCGTACGTAGGGCTCACGGTGTTCAGCATATCTGCATCTACCAGGCCCCCTTTGAGCAGATTCACCTGACCGAAGAACTCGAGCCGATCAGGGGTGTACTCTGACCATGGCAGCCCAGTCAGTAAAAACTCCGTCGCCGGAAAGATTCCCTGATAGCCGAGATTGTGGATCGTAAATAAAGCGCGGCACGACTGCCACCACGTGTCGCTCAGGTACAGGGTCTTCAGATATACAACCGCAAGCGCAGCCTGCCAGTCATGCGCATGCACCACGTCAGGTTTCCAATTCAGTGCGCGACAGACCTCCAGGGCGGCTCGAGAAAAGAGGGCAAATCGCGCAAGGTTATCCGGATAGTCACGCCCAGACTCGCCGTAGAGGCCGGGCCGGTCGAAGAAAGGATCGTATCGCAACAGAATGAGGGGGACGTCGTTCAGCGTGCCCGTTTCGATGGTGATCTCGATGGGGACAGGGGCGGCTGGGATTGTTAGTGTGTGACTTTCGGTTAAGTCCTTCACCAGCTTGCCGGAGTCTTTATAGCGCGGAAGGACCAACCTGAGATCATGCCCGAGGCAGACAAGCTCTCGCGAGAGAGCTCCTACGACATCCCCCAGGCCACCGGTCTTGGCGAGGGGAACCGCCTCGCTCGCTACCATCAAGATGTTCACAGAATGTTACTCGGAAGGCTTTAATTGGAAGTAAAACCTCTTGCCCCAGCCGGCGAGTTGATCGGTCATGAATCCCAAGGGAAGGGCGGTCCGCCCATTATCGCGAGTAATCGTGTCGCCGCCGAAAGGGCCGCCCTGAAAGAATCCTTGGTCTGCCGTCTCGAAAAACACGAAAAGGATGGCCTGACCTTGGAAGTTTACCCATTCTATCGAGTCCGGCAGTCCAAAGGACTGCACAACCTCGGGCAGCGACATCCCTATCTTTAGCACAGATCGATCAACCACCGCCCATGAGGGGAGAACAAATACAAACCCCCAGAGGGCACACACGACAACCATTTTGACAACTGAGCTCGCCATGTGCACCATTCCGGACTGATATTGCGGAAAAACCCTCGATCTGTCAACTGAAAGCCTGGCGGGAAATGTCTGAGAACTTCGCAGTATCGCCTTACTTTGTCTCCTGCCAACTGCGAATCCGCCGGGTCTGGAGTACGCCCTCGATCCGCGCGACCGCTTTGAGTACGCGATCAAGATGCGCCGTGTTTTGAATCTCAACGATAAAGTGAAACAACGCCTTTCGATCTTCGCGCGTGGTAATCTCGGCGCGGCTGATATTTGCTTCCGCGTTCGTGATCGCTGCCGATACGTTTGCCAGCATGCCCGGCTTGTCCACCGTTAAGGTCGAAATCTTGACTGGTACTGTCGCGCGATGGGCAGTGTCCCAATCCACTTCCACGAGGCGGGCCTTGTCATAATCCAGCGCATCCAGATTCGGGCAGTCTGCTGTATGAATTGTCAGTCCCCGACCGCGCGTAATATAGCCGATGATGCGATCGCCGGGGACCGGTGAGCAACACTTAGACATCCGCATCATGAGATCGTCGACACCACGGACTTTTACACGGTCCTCAGTGGCAGGACGCTTCGCGACGGCCTTATCAACATCCGGC
>JBBRRL010000251.1:0-4435 GCA_038200775.1 Nitrospirales bacterium | reverse complement strand
GGGATGAATACAAACGGATGATCCATTGCCGCGCCGGTTGAATCATATTGATTCATCTGATAGTTCTGTGCATTCACATAGCGCAGGACGCGAAGGCTGGAAGTCGGGAGTCCTGACCACAATCGATTTGCCGTCTCCCAAGTAGAACGCGTATGCGCGAGAACGATTGCGAAGTTCACGGCCTGCAGCCGGTCGAACTGTTCCGGCCACAGCTGGCGAACGGGCAGCGTGCCGCCTTGTTCAAGAAAAGCTCTCTGCTCGCGCGTCAGGGATTTCGCGAAGGCATGCATATTATCTGTCCAGTTGCCGTCCTGTGCATCGTAGGGAAAGGAACTGACCGAGGCAAGAATGTCCCGGGTCATCTGCTTGATCTCTGAAAGGTGTACCTGCGGCAGCTCATCGCGGTTACGGAATCGCTTGTTCAGGATAACGACTCTGGACCTAGTTGCCGACCAGGAGTAGTCGAAAACCTCCGCTACCCGGTTTACCGCGTCGTTCGCTGTGCCCTTAAACTCAAAATCCGCCGTCTGAACAGCCGGGTAGCCATCTACCGCGAAATTCAAGCCAAAACGCTCGTTGAGTAGGTGCAGCGCCTCCCGCAGCGTCACTTTCTCCAATTTAAGCTTGATCGGTTTCTGCAGGAAAGCAGGCGCCGGAGGAGCCTGTGGCGGCGTTTGTGGCGCGCTCCCGGCAGGCCCGCCAGCCGTGCAGGCGAGCATGATCGTCAGCCAGAGACATACGGTCCATCGGACGCCCCAAATACTGGAAGCCCTCATTTCGTCTCCTTTTTGTAACCTGGTTTTACTCCCGGATGCAGGCGACATGGAGTCTGTCACAATGCCTGCAGCCGGGGGCGACTGCGCTCCGCGATACACGAAAGCGAAGCAGATTGGATTCAGTTACTCAAAATCGTACCAGAGTTCCGTATCGGCCGTGTTCACACCCGGGGGGTTCCCGAAGGTCATCATGCAAACTGCCTTTGCCCATGCAGTGCCGGTGACGGAACGAGTGATACTATTCCCAGCGTTGGGTACCGCGTAAACCGCCCCTACCGGTGTTATATCATAGGGGTCACCATGCGTTGTTATGTCGGACTGCAGACCAAAAGTTTCGACCTTCGAGAAGGCGGTTGGCGAGCCGACTACGGCGTTGCCCACGAAGTGACCACTCGGGACGATACGGAGTGGATCCGGGGTGCCGCCGCCCACCCAATGGTATGCGAATGTGAAATCTGCGTAACCGTCGGCTGTCGATCCTGTCATACCGTTTTGCGCGGCAGTTGCGGATATCAGACCGCTAGTCCCGCCATGCGTGGCATTACCTGTCAATGAAGTGATGTGAAGGGCTTCTTGTGGACAGGCGACGGGATCGGCGACCCATGCCGCTCTGGCATAGGTCGAGAGGCTGAGACCGAGCAGAGTGAAGGCGAGAAGTACGCCTGATTGTACGAATCTCATGATGCTGTTCTCCTGAATATGAGACCGAGCGTTTCCAAATCGTGATGGACTGTGGAACCGGAAGAGGGAAGACAAACAATCAGGAGGACCACGAACCGAGCAGCCGCACGAGCAATCTATAGGTGGTGTTAGTGTAAATCGCTGTAAATACAGTGGGGGGGGGCAGGCATGACAATGCGGACGAGGAAAGGACCGCGTCATCGGCTAACGCAAGAAGGGATCGGCGCAATATGGGGAGTGTCTGCATCGGTGCCTGCGATAGACAGTGGCGACTCGAAACTTGGATCAGCCTGATGTTCAGGCATATCGAACAGGTTTGGGAGCCCCACTTGCAAGATTATAACACCGTGTTCGCCTCGTGTCAACAAGCGCGTTAAAATAATTCCGGAAGCTTGTCGTTGCAGCAAATCGCATACATTTTCCCACCTACTCGCTCGGCAACCTGGTCTCCGGCCAGCTATGGAGCGCAATCCGCAAGGCGCTGCCGGACATCGAGGAGCAGATCCGCGAGGGGAAATTCTCGGCGCTGCTGGAGTGGCTCCGCGCCAACATCCACCGCCACGGCCGCAAGTACCTCCCCGGCGACCTGGTCGAGAAGGCCACCGACGAGCCGATGACGTCGCGCTATTATGTCGAGTACCTGAAGGCGAAGTACGGGGAACTGTATGGGGTGTAGGTCCTGAGCCGCCGGAGGTCGCAGCTTAGAGCGTGCCGTACAAAGGACTCGAAAGGAGGGCAAGGATGATATGGCGAGTAAGTCTCTTGGCGGTGTGCGTTGGGGCGTTCAGTTTGACGATGTCCCTCCGACCGGAGATGCCACCACGTTACAGGTTGGTGGATTTAGGCACCTTTCCAGGTGGGTCGGAATACAGCCAGGCGCATGCACTGAATGCATCCGGCCAAGTCGTAGGCGTTGCCCGAACGGCAGGAGGGGAAGATCATGCCTGCCTGTGGCGGGATGGTAAGGTCGTCGACCTCGGAACGCTTGGCGGGAAGAGCAGTTACGCCGAATCCATCGACGATTCTGGTTGGATCGTCGGCGCAGCACAGGACGAACGCGGATTTTCCAAGCCTTTTCTCTATCGCAACGGCAAGATGCAGGCGTTACCAACGCAAGGCGATCCCGGCCAGGGCTGGGCTTATGGAATCAACGAGGCAGGTCAGGTCGTCGGGAATATGTCGGTAGAGATTCGACCCTCTGAAGGCTCTTGGCATGCGGTTCTCTGGCAGAATGGCACTTACAAGGACCTGGGGACCTTGGCTGGCGATAGTGTTAGCGAGGCACGTGCTGTAGGTCCTCGTGGCGAGGTTGTGGGTAGTTCCGGCGATGGCCGGGATTCCCACCAGCGTGCCTTCCTCTCTCCGAAGGGTAAGTTGGTGAGCCTTGGCACCCTTGGTGGGCGTTGGAGTAAAGGCTTTGCCATCAGCCCGAGAGGAGAGGTGGTGGGGCAGGCAGCACTCGAGGGTGACACAGCGAGCCATGCGTTCTTATATGCCCACGGGCAGATGAGGGACCTCGGGACACTAGAGGGCTTCACCGGCAGCTTTGCAGCGGCAATCAATGGCCAGGGAAAGATCGTCGGTTATTGTTTCAAGGATCGGGGTGGTATGAGTCCGTTCTTGGTATCGCATGGCAAGATGCACGCGCTGAATACCCTCGTGGGGGTCTCATTCGGCGGGACCGTTACTAATGCCACCGGAATAAACGAGAATGGGCTTATCGCGGGAACGGCATCTTTCCGCTCCACATCGCACGCTTGCCTTTTGATCCCGATGGGCATGTCCGACCGATAACGGATAGGATGGAGATCAGGGTCTTACCGGAGCCGGTGAGCAGGCGGTGAAGACCCTGACGCCGCCGTTAATATCCAATACTAAACACCTCCCGCTCCTCGCGCCTCACGGCAACAGGTCTACCGTTACCTTGTCGTTGGTGTAGATGCAGATGTCGGCTGCGATCCGCATCGCCTCCTGCACGATCTCCGCGGCGGTCATTGTCGTGTTCTTGACGAGGGCTTTGGCGGCAATTGAAGCTAGCCGCCTCGCACGGGCGGGGTTTCTGCGTCCGGCTACGTAGGAGATTGGCCGGACCCTTTGGCCGGAACGACAGCCTCGATTACACTGTCCGATTCCAGGTACGGGACAGAGACGGTCTCGCTGTCCACTGGCGGGTCCGGCGACCAGAGAATAACTGCCTCCTTTCGGTTCTTGACTTGTACGGAAGCGATCTTATAGAGAACGGTTTCATTGTTTAAACAGTCGCGGGTCTGCTGGGACATGAGGATCTCCACCGGAAATCTTCGTGTCATCCCTTCGACCCGGGACGCAACGTTGACCGTGTCGCCGATGACCGTGTAGTCCATTCGGCGGGTTGAGCCGATGGCGCCGATCAGCAGCTCGCCCGTATGGATACCAATACCGACGGACAATTGCGGCAGGCCCATCGACTTGATCTGTTCATTCAGGCGTACGGCTCTATTTTGCATATCCAGGGCGGTCTTAAAGGCGCGCTCTGCGTGGTCTTCGATCGGAATCGGCGCCCCGAATACGCCCATGACGGAATCCCCAATGTACTTGTCCAACATACCCTGATGGTCGAGTATCGCGCTGCTCATCTCCTCCAGGAACAGGTTTAGAAACTCGACCACGCGTTCCGGCTCCATCGACTCACTGAAGGATGTAAAGCCGCGGATGTCGGTGAAGAGGACTGTCGCGGTCCGACGCTCCGTCTTTCGCCGAAGAAGGGAGGGGTCACGGTTAATCTGCTCGACCAACTCCGGCGAGAGAAATCGTTTGAGTTGTTCCTTGCGGAACGCCTCGACATGCATGTGGATCAGGCTAGAGACGTTATGCACCACGCCAACCATCGCTGCGCCGATGATGACTGTGCTGATAATCATGCACACCGCCTGTTGCCCGGGCGTCCCGAACTTCAAGATGAAGAACGCGTTGGACGCTATTGCCAGCGTGCCGGAGGC
>JBBRRL010000250.1:0-4439 GCA_038200775.1 Nitrospirales bacterium | reverse complement strand
GTGCGACTTGGACGGCTCTGATGCTTTCGGGAGCGATATCGAGTCCGATGAAGTGACGCATGTCAGTTCTACAATGATGTTTCCGGAGAAGACAGAGGCACGCCATTTACAAAGATCGCAGGGAACCGCAACGGCCCTTTAATTATCAGATGGCTGAGGGCGCCGTCTTCCCGAGACCGAAATTCGAGAGTGATGTTGACGAGACTTTCACGCACGTCATCCCTCAGCATCACAGTCCCCCCACCGCGCACCGCGCCGTTGTCTCCTTCGCCCCGCACGTCCTCGATGGTTGCCATGCCGTTGTTCAGAATGACCCGGCCGGTCAGGCGACGAAGTGCGATAGGCGGCATGCCGGCCAATGGTGCTTTGAATAGCACCCCAGTGACCTCAACTGTCGCCTGGCCCTGCCCTTTGATAAGGTCGGAGGGATCCCAGCGATATTCCCACTCGCCACGCAAGCGGGTCACCGCCCCGTCTTGAACTGAGTTGAGCGTGAGATCGCGGGCACTGCCCCGGACAAAGTACGCAAAAGGTTTTGTGCCTTGCCATTCGGCCACACCGGACATTTCTCCACCGAAGATCTTAAAGCGATAATCAGCAGAGATTCTCCTGTCCAGCAGCGGCAATAAAGCGAACCGAAGCGACACCTGTTCTCCCTCAACCCCTGGCTTCCTTGGTCCGTTCAGGTTCGCGACGCGCATCTTTCGCCACTCCACGTTCAACGGAAAACCGAGCCGGCGTTCCTGGAGATCTAACTGCAGCGCCGTGCCCTCTGCCACTCGCGCCATTGCAAATCGCTCCAGCCGATTAAAAGGGAACAGGATATACAAAAACACCACGGTTGCGAGGAAACCGTACAGTAGATAGCCTGCCCATCTGGCAAGCGGCCACTTGCGCGGGTCGTCTTTCATGGCGTCGAACTTAAGGCCAGGGCCCGGCCGAGTGGGAGATTCACCATAGTAGTAAATGTCGTCAGTCGAGCGGACGAGCTCTCCATCGATAGTTCGATAAGAACGGCAACGGGCAGCCCTTTGGCCCGCTCCGCGTACCAGTCATCGCGCCAGGCTGATCCATCCCAATATCGAAAATTCACCGACGCGACGCCCAAAATCTCATCCCTTTCCAACGTCGCGTCCGACAAGCTCAGGAGGTTGTGCTCTTCCTGTCGCAAAAGTTTCTTGTTGTGAAGCGTATAGACGAGCACATTCAGATCTGACTCCCGAGCGTCCTGACCACTGCGCATGTGCGCTCGCGATCGGAAGCGCAACGAGTCGGCCGGCCGGCCATCGTCATTCCCATCCACACCGATGAACACGGCGTCTCGACTGTCCTCGCTCCAATCCGTGGAGACCAGTTCCTCAGCCAGGCGCCCCAGGATGACCCGGGCGCTGTGTTGAATGTCCGCCGCATTGGACACCTGCTGCACCGTCTCGGAGGTCGCGCTGATGCTATGGTAGGCCACGAGCAGGATAATCCCCATGACCGCGACTGCCACCATGACTTCGATCAATGTAAATCCGTTTTCGTTATCAGCGCGCATCAAAGACATACGTGGAAAATTCAACCTCCTCATGGCGTCCGCCTTCATACCAGAACACGTACAGCTTGACCTGCCGGACGAAATCCCATGCGGTAGGCGTCACTTCCGCCTTCCATGCGTAGTCCTGGTTCGTCGGAAATGTACCGGTCCATGCGCCCACCTCAGTCGGCCGACTGATCTCGAGCGCGGTCAGGCGCTCCTGGCCGAGCAAAGCGGCAGTGGTCACATGAGCGCTGTGGACCGTATGACCGATGTCCCGGTTCCGAAGGTCTAGCATGACCACGAAGGTGATGCTGAGGATGGCCAGCGCGACCATCGCCTCAATCAAGGTAAAGCCCCGATCAGTGGAGAGCGTACGGGCCGGCTTCCATAACATTTTCGGAAAATTCTCCATCGTGCAACGATACCAGCCCCGTGAGAGGATGGATCAACAAGGACAGCGTGCGATGGGCCTGATCCTCAAGATGAATGACGCGGCGCTCGGAGAGGCCAATGGGAAAAAACAGAATCGCCTGTGCAGTCGGCCCGATGACAGATGCAGGTGAGCCCCGCTGTCCAACAGCTACCACGTCCACAATTCGTACCCCGAAAGGCAACCGCGCGTGAGAAGGCGGCACGGGATTCTCTATTGAAGACACGAAGTCGCAAGTGCGTGCGACCCAGTACTCGCCACGTTCACTATCGAAGCACAGACGCTGGATCTGACGTGAAGCGATGGCCTGGACATATGCGTCACGGACTGTGCCGCTAAGACTGCGCGCGGCGTGTTTCAGATCATCGCTGGCCAGAAAGTGCGGCCTCAGCGCCAACGTGACAATAGCAATAACTGCCAGGGTCACCATCAGCTCAATCAGACTGAAACCCTCTTCAGTCGAGGTTCCAGTTTTCCAGGTCCGCGTCATAACCCTCACCGCCTGGCTTTCCGTCGGCGCCCAGCGACACCAACTCATACTCACGTTTTCCGTCCGCGCCTGGGCTGCGGTACAGGAAGGGATGCCCCCACGTATCCATTGGCACTTTTGCAAGGTAGCCCCCTTCCCGGTAGCGACGAGGAATGACTCCAATGGTTGGCTTGCTCACCAGCGCTTCCAGCCCCTGTTCAGTTGAGGGATACAAGCCGGTATCGAGCTTGTACAGGTGCATGGCTTGCTCGATGTTTCGCACCTGCACCTTGGCCGCAGTCTGGCGCGCATCGTCCGTCCGGCCAAGAATCTTTGGGACGACCACCGCCACAAGCAGTCCCAAAATCACCACCACTATCAGGATCTCAATAAGCGTGAATCCGTGCTGTCGCAGTCGGGACCCTACATTCAGGCTCATCGCACACCCTCGCTCAGCTCAAAAATTGGAATAAGGGTGGCCATGACAATAAAGAGCACCATGAGTCCCATGATTAGCACCAGCACGGGCGACAGCAACGACGTCAGGCCGGCCAGTGCGGATTCATTTTCGCGATCGTACATCTGCGCTGCCTTGAGCAGCATCCCATCCAATTCGCCGCTTTGTTCACCCACCGTGACCATGTGAACCAACAGCCGTGGGACTTCACCTGTACGGGCCAGCGTCACACCCAGGCTCTTGCCCTGGGACAGTTCCTCACCGGACCAGGCGATGGATTGTTCCAGGATTGTGTTGTTCATGACTCGCCGGGCGAGGCCGAGCGCGGGCAGCAGCGCGACGCCAGCGCCGAGCAATGTACCGAGTGATCGCGCGAACCCTGCCAGCGCCATCCGGCGCAACAGCGGGCCTACTACCGGCAGTTTCAACAGGCAGGCATCACGAAGGGCCCGGCCTGCCGGGGTTCGAAAAAACTGCAGTACTCCTATCAGGCCAGCGGCACCGACAAACGCGATCCACGTGCCATGCGTCAGGAGAATCTGGCTCGACGCGATGAGCGCGCGTGTTGACCACGGAAGCGCTCGGTGCATCTCTGAGAACATGGCGGATACGCGCGGGATCATGACGCCCATCAGCACCACTAGTGCCACCCCGCCCGTGATAAAAAGAAAAAGCGGATACGCGAGCGCTGCGCGAATCTTATCCCGGAGCGCGTCGTGCGATTCTAAGAGGTCGGCAAGCCGGAGAAATACCTCGTCGAGATGCCCGCCGATCTCGCCCGTCCGGACCATCTGAATGTAGATGGGACTGAAAATATGCTCATACCGCTCCAAAGCACGGGACAAACTCCGTCCTTCCCGGACCGACTCCCGAAGATCGGCCAACAAGGCCCCCACCGCGCCATGAGGCGCCTGCTCCATCAGAGCGGTGAGCGCGTCCACGACCGCAAGGCCCGCCGAAAGCAGCGTCCCCAGCTGCCGGGTCAAGACAGCGATGTCTTTGGGTTTCGCCCGATCGCGCCAGGGCAGTAATGCCCAGCGCGGGACGGAGACGGAGACCTCGTGTCCCTCCAAAAGACCGGTGGGGTATATGCCCTGGCGCTTGAGTTTGCTTCGGGCAGCTCTGGGCGTATCGGCATCGACAACGCCGGTTGCATTGCGGCCGTCGGCGGTCAGTCCCTGATATTCATACACGGGCATCCATCACCTCGTCCTGCATGACGCGGATCACTTCATCAATGGAAGTCCGCCCTGCCGCAATGCACTGTGCGGCAGCCTCCTTGAGGGTCGTCATTCCCCCAGTCACTGCCGCCGCGCGCAACGTTCCTGCATCGCTATTCGACAGAATCAACCGGCGCAACCGATCCCCGATCAGCAGCACCTCGAAGATCCCCGTACGGCCCTGATATCCGGTCCCGGAGCAGGAATCACACCCAACAGACCGATAACAGACACCACCCGCCAGTACAGATTGTGCAAGTCCGACCTTTGCCAGGTCCTGATCCATAGGGCGATAGGCTCGTTTACAGACAGGACACAGAACACGCACCAGTCGTTGTGCC
>JBBRRL010000249.1:0-4439 GCA_038200775.1 Nitrospirales bacterium | reverse complement strand
GGCGAGGTCAAAACCCCGGGACGCTACCTCTATGAGCGGCCGCTGACCGTGCAGAAGGCGCTGAGCCTGGCCGGAGGCCGCACCGAAAAAGGGGATAAGGGCATTATTAAGGTGACGCGAGTGGTCGAGGGGTTGGCGCAGACCGTGCCGGTCACCCCCGAGGCGGCCGTCCTGCCGGATGACATCCTGGTGATCGAACCACAAGATTATAAGTTCTACGCCAGTGGGGAGGTAAAGACGCCAGGCGGGTATCCCTATAAAGACGGACTGACGGTGCACCGGGCGATTGCGATGGCCGGGGGTCTGACCGAAAAGGCGGAGCGCGATTCTCTACGGGTCTTACGCCACACCGCAGGTGAAGAGCACACGCTACCGGTGAAATTGGATACCCTCGTCCTACCCGACGACATCATTGTAGTCGCCGAGGCCCAGCGGTTCTACATCAGCGGCGAGGTCAAAACCCCGGGACGCTACCTCTATGAGCGGCCGCTGACCGTGCAGAAGGCCTTGAGCCTGGCCGGAGGCCGCACCGAAAAAGGGGACAAGGG
This sequence comes from Nitrospirales bacterium, assembly GCA_038200775.1. GTDB lineage: Bacteria > Nitrospirota > Nitrospiria > Nitrospirales > NS-4 > NS-11. The sequence goes on along the minus strand of JBBRRL010000249.1, from coordinate 3,891 downwards.
CATTGTCAAAGTAACACGGGTGGTCGACGGGCTGGCCCAGACCGGATCGGTTACCCCCGAGGCGGCGGTCCTGCCGGATGACATCCTGGTGGTCGAACTGCAGGATCATAAGTTCTATGCTAGCGGGGAGTTAAAAACCCCAGGCGGATATCCCTACAAAGACGGACTGACGGTGCACCGCGCGATTGCGATGGCGGGGGGTCTGACCGAGAAAGCAGAGCGCGACAATCTACGGGTGTTACGCCACACGAGAGGCCAACAGGAATCGCTCCTGGTGCAGTTGGACACGCCCGTCCTGCCTGACGACATCATTGTAGTGGCAGAGGCGCAGCGTTTCTATGTCAGCGGAGAAGTCAGAACTCCCGGCCGTTACCTCTATGAGAAGGGAATGACGACCCATAAGGCGATTGGCATGGCAGGTGGGTTGACCGAAAAAGCGGAGAAGGCCACGATCCATATCACACGGATTGTGGAGGGGCGAGCGCAACCGATCGAGACAAACGTGGATGCGGGTGTGCTGCCGGATGATTTTATCGTGGTCCCCCCAATGTTCAAAGTGTATGTGAACGGCGAGGTGAAAAAAGCGGGCGACTATCCCTATGAAAAAGGGATAACGATCCATAAGGCGATCACCATGGCGGGGGGCTTTACGGATAAGGCGGCAAAAGGACGCACCCGAGTCCTGCGCACCATAAATGGGAAAGAAAAGACGATTGAGGTCGAGCTGGATTCCGTGGTGCTGCCGGAAGACATTGTGGTTGTCCCACGAAGTTTCTTTTAACACCCACTACAGCGTTTCCCGGTTTCCCATAGTCATAGTGGGAGGCCAAGCTGACAGTAACTGTGCTTAGCACAGGGCCGGGAGTTTTAAGGCTTGACACTTAGGCAGTAGACCGTTAAGATTCATCTGCCTTTAATGCCAGTCCAGTGAGGCTGGGAAGGAGAGATGAATGAAGTTCGACATATCGTTGTTGCATATTAACCTTCTCGCGAATTCTCGTGGGAAGGTTTTTTTATGCCCACCCGGAACGATTCTATGGACGTAAAGCGGGATGGCCGCACCGTCATGGAGGGACAGGAGATCGCCCGGGCGCTCACACGCGTTGCTCACGAGATCATCGAGAAAAACCATGGCGTGAAGGATCTTGCACTCGTGGGCATCCGTACCGGCGGCGTATACCTTGCTCGTCGTCTAGCCTCTAAGCTGAAAGAGATCGAACGCATTGATCTGCCGGTCGGCGAATTGGACATCACCTTGTACCGGGACGACTTGAACTCTCGTAAGGAACACCCCATGCTCCGTACGACAGAGATACCGTTCGACATCACCGACTTAAGGATCATTCTCGTGGATGATGTGCTTTTCACGGGTCGCACCACTCGCGCCGCCATGGATGGACTCATCGACCTAGGCCGGCCGAGCGAAATTCAGCTTGCAGTGTTGGTTGATCGAGGGCATCGGCAGCTGCCGATCAAGGCCATGTATGTCGGTAAGAATCTTCCGACGTCGTTGACCGAATCTGTGGAAGTGCATCTCGAAGAAACAGGCGAACCGGATCGGGTGGTAATTTTTCCGCCATGAATCTCAAGCGCAAGGACCTGCTCGGCATCCAGGACCTCTCCGTCGAGGAGATCAATCTCATTTTGCAGACCGCCGATTCCTTTAAAGAAGTCTCTGGCCGCGAAATAAAGAAAGTGCCGACATTGCGCGGTAAGACCGTCGTGAATCTATTCTTCGAACCAAGCACCCGCACCCGCACGTCCTTTGAGTTGGCCGCGAAAAGGCTGAGCGCGGATGTCATAAACTTCACAACGTCTACGAGCAGCGTGGTGAAAGGTGAGACGCTCCTCGATACAGCGAGCAACATTCAGGCGATGCGTGCCGATTTCATTGTCCTGAGACATCCGGCAGCCGGTGCGCCTAACATTCTGGCTCGCGCGCTGCAAGCCTCCGTAATCAACGCTGGGGACGGAGGACACGAACATCCGACACAAGCTCTCCTTGATCTGTTTACGCTGCGCGAGAAGAAGCGAGAGTTTCGCGGGCTTCGGATAGCTATCGTCGGCGATATCTCACACAGTCGTGTTGCCCGGTCCACTATTTATGCGCTGAACAAACTCGGAGCCCAGATCCGCGTCGCCGGCCCGCCGACGATGATTCCACGAGACATCGAGCGCCTGGGCGTGTCGGTCTTTTATACGCTTGATGACGCCCTTCAGGGCGTGGACGTGATCATGATGCTGCGCCTGCAACTGGAACGTCAGGGGATCGCCTTGTTCCCCAGTATCCGTGAGTACGCAACGTGCTATGGCCTGACCCCCGAGCGGCTGCACCTGGCCGATCGGGACGTGATTGTCATGCACCCAGGGCCCATCAACCGTGGGGTTGAGATTTCACCTGAGGTCGCGGACAGCCCATCCTCTGTCATTCTCGATCAGGTGACGAATGGGGTCGTTGTGCGTATGGCGGTGTTATATCTGCTGTCCGGAGCGAAATGAGTCACGTCGCGGATCGGAGTCGCAGGCGTCCTCGCGAGGGCCAGATCCTCATTCGGGGAGGCCGCGTGATTGATCCTGGACACGTTGACGGGGTCGCCGACATTCTGGTGACAGACGGCAAGATCACTGAAATCGGTCGCGATCTGAAAACACCACCGGGCATCAAAGTGCTGGACGCCTCTTCGAAGCTGGTCGTGCCAGGTTTCGTAGACCTCCATGTGCATCTGCGAGAACCGGGGTTTGAATATAAGGAGACTATCAAAACGGGAACAGCGGCTGCCGCCGCCGGCGGCTTCACCTCGATCTGCTGCATGCCAAACACCAACCCCGTGAACGACACGAGGGCCGTCACGGAGTTCGTCCTCGACCGCGCGAAAACCGCCGAGTCGGTTCATGTGTTTCCAATCGGCGCCATCACGAAACGATCGGAAGGGAAGGAACTGGCCGAATATGGTGATCTGCGCGCAGCGGGCTGCGTGGCAATATCCGATGATGGTCGTCCGGTGATGAACGGCATGGTGATGCGCCGTGCGCTCGAATACGCCCGAGCCTTCGACTTGCCGGTCGTTGACCATTGCGAATGCATGCACCTCTCCGAGGGCGGCGTCGCACATGAAGGATTAATCGCGACTAAATTAGGTCTGCAGGGTATGCCGTCTGCCGCCGAGGATGTGATAGTCGCGCGCGATATTGAACTGGCTGAACTAACGGGAGGCCGTCTGCATGTGGCTCATGTAAGCACCGCCGGGTCGGTGCAGATGGTACGCGCCGCGAAAGCACGCGGTATTCGAGTGACCGCCGAAGCCTGTCCGCATCATTTTACCCTCACGGAGGAAGCCATTGACGAATTCAACACGAACGCCAAGATGAACCCGCCCCTGCGCACGTCGCGTGATGTCCAGGCAATCAAGGCTGGGCTTAAAGACGGGACGATTGACGCGATCGCCACGGATCACGCCCCCCATGCCGCCCATGAAAAGCAACGGGAGTTCGAATACGCACCGTTTGGCATCGTCGGCCTGGAGACGGCGCTGGGGCTGTCTCTTCTATTGGTCGAGGAAGGCGTGTTGACGCTCGAACAAATGCTACGTGCGCTTACCAGCGGACCAGCAGAGGTCTTCGGCCTCGGGAAAGGCACCCTTCGTGCCGGGGCCGATGCCGATATCACCATCGTGGACCCCGAGGCCCCCTGGGTTGTGGAGCCTGACCGGTTCCACTCGAAGGGGCGAAACACCCCCTTCGCCGGATGGAAGTTAAAAGGCCGGGTCGTAAAGACCCTCGTGGCCGGGAGAGCCGTCTATCCTTGAATGAAGAAACTGCTCTTCGCAATACAGTGTCTAGAGATCCTTGCGCTCGCTGTCTGGGTCGGCGGCTTGATGACCATCATGGCTG
>JBBRRL010000248.1:0-4469 GCA_038200775.1 Nitrospirales bacterium | reverse complement strand
GAAGGAACGCCGATCGGGGTTGCCGAGGGCGGAGTCTTGCAACACAATCTTCGAGAGCTCCATATCGAGTGTCTGCCAGGGGACATCCCCGCGTCCATTGTCGTAGATCCCTCCAATCTGCGGGTTAATCAGGGCATCCATGTGAAGGAAGTCCCCGTGAGCCAAGGCTGCCGCATCCTTGATGATCCGAATATGATGGTCGTCAACATCGTGGCCCCCATTACTGAAGCGAAGTTGGAGGCCTTGCTCGCGGCCACTCCGGCCGGAGGGGGTCCTGGCGAGCCGGAAGTCATCGGGAAGAAGCTCGAAGAGGGCGCAGAAGAAGAAGCGGGGGCAGCGGTGGCCGGGAAACCTGGCGCGAAGCCCGCGGCGGCTGGTGCTGCACCGGAAGGAAAGGACAAAGAAGAGAAGAAAGAGGGCAAGGAACCTAAGGCGGAGAAAAAGAAATAGCGTTGCGGCTCATTGTCGGTCTTGGCAATCCCGGCGCGGAGTACGCCAGGACGCGACACAATGTGGGCTTTGCCGTCGTGGAGGCGCTGGTGGCCGAAGCCGGGGCCAGCTTCCGCCGGCGCGGGCTCTCATTGCGCGCACATGGCTCGCTTGAGGGCGAGGACCTTATCTTCGCCAAACCACAAACGTTCATGAATCTCAGCGGACAGGCCGTCGAAGAGTTGGTTTCGCAGATCGGACTCAAGCCTTCCGATCTTCACAATTTTCTTCTCATCCACGACGATCTTGACCTGGATGTGGGACGCGTACGAGTGAAGGCTCGCGGGGGAGCCGGGGGGCACAATGGCGTGCTCTCAATCATCGAATCCCTGGGGACCGATCAATTTGCGCGATTAAAGATCGGGATAGGCCGGCCGCCCGTTGGCATGGAGGCGGCTGAGTATGTGTTGCGCCCCCCGCGCGGCGAGGACCGGGCGCTGCTGCATGACGCGATGGAGCGGGCTGCCGAAGCCGTACGGTGTTGGATCTCAGAAGGGCTGGCGGCCACGATGACCCGCTTCAACCGCCCTCCTGTCGAATAACCAAGAATGAGAGAGTCCCAATGGCGCTGAATTGCGGAATTATCGGCCTGCCCAATGTCGGAAAATCCACGATTTTCAATGCGCTCGTGGGCGGCAAGGCAGTCGTCGCTAATTTTCCGTTTTCAACCGTGGAGCCAAACATCGGGGTGGCCATGGTGCCCGATGTACGGCTCACTCGCTTGACCGAGATCTTCAAGTCCCGAAAAACCACGCCTACGTCTATTGAGTTTCGAGACATTGCCGGCCTGGTCAAGGGGGCCAGCGAAGGCGAAGGACTGGGAAACCAATTCCTTGGGCAGGTTCGTGAGGCGGACGTTCTGGTCCATGTCGTCCGGTGCTTCCAGGATCCTGATGTCCTACACGTCGTCGGCCCTGTGAATCCGGAGCGCGATATAGGCTTGATCGAAACAGAGTTGATTCTTTCGGATCTGGACACGATCGAGCGGCGGCGCGATCGGTTGGAGAAAAAAGTTCGCGCCGGAGAGGCCGCGGCCGTGAAGGAGATGCCTTTTCTTTCGAACATACACGAGCAACTCGGGAAGGGTGAATGGATTGGGCTGCGGGATTTTTCTTTAGAGGAGCAGGTCTGGTTGCGGGAATACCAATTGCTGACCGCAAAGCCGGTCGTGTTCGCGGCAAACGTGGGCGAAAGCCAAGAACACGACGCCGCCGTGGGGGAAGCCGAAGCACAGGCGAAGAACCGGGGCGCCCGGCTTGTCAAACTGTCGGGACGCATTGAAGCCGAGATCTCCGCGCTGGAATCGAGCGAGCGGGATGAGTATCTTCGCGAACTGGGGATGGGGGAGCCCGGCCTTGTGCGCCTGATCGGCACTGCTTATGAGCTCCTCGGACTGATCACGTTCTTTACAGCGGGTGAGACAGAGTCGCGAGCATGGACGGTGCGGAAGGGAACAAAAGCGGCAACGGCGGCGGGAAAAATTCACTCGGACATGGAGCGGGGATTTATCCGGGCCGAAGTGTATCGCTATGATGATCTGGTTGCGTGTGGCAGTGAAGCGGCAGTCAAAGAGAAGGGGCTCTTTAGATTAGAAGGGCGCGACTACGTCATCAAAGACGGCGATGTCATGTTCTTCAGGTTCAACGTGTAAGACCCACCCTAGTTCGTCGGCTTTCCCGCGAGACTAGGCGTCGTCCGTCAACGGGTTGCGCCTTGATTCCCTCTCAGCCCTATGTTAGCGTACCTGACTCGGTACGACCCCTTGCTCCGGGCCGAGCCCCGGGGCTTTTATCCAGAAGGAGGCGGCCTTATGGCGCAGCTGTATGAGTCAGTAGTTATCCTTCGTCCCTCCTTGGCCGATGAAGAAATCCAAAAGACTTTGGATAAGGTCAAGTCCACCATCGAAAAGTCGGGAGGGACCATCGAGCGTCTCGAAAACTGGGGCAAGAAAAAACTCGCCTATGAAGTAAAGCGCGAAAAAAAAGGCGTGTACGTTCAACTGAATTTCCAGGGAAGTGGCGTCGCGGTCACCGAATTGGAACGATTCTTCAGATTGGAAGACGCCATAATGAAGTTTCTCACCGTGAAGCTCGTAGCGCAAAAGCCGCTGCCAGCCGGAACAGAGCCTCCACCCGGCGAACTGGTGGCCCCGGAAGCTGAGAATGGCCGGGTTTAATAAGGTCATTCTCATGGGGAACCTCACCAGAGACCCAGAAATCCGGTATGCCCCGAACGGCACCCCCGTCGCAAACTTTGGCCTTGCTGTGAACCGGCGCTATCGTCAGGCAGAAGAAATGCGCGAGGATGTCTGCTTTGTTGACATCGTGATTTTCGGCAAACAAGCGGAGACATGCGGCCAGTACCTCAGCAAGGGTCAAGGGGCGCTCATCGAAGGCCGGCTTCAGATGCGCAAGTTTGAGACGAAGGAAGGCCAAAAAGTGACCAAGCACGAAGTGGTCGCAGAGAACGTGCGGTTTCTCTCGAAACGCACTGAGCACGGGGGGGACCGTGAACCCCGAGAGCCTGCCGAGGACATTGTGCGCTACGAATCAGAGGAGCCGTTGTAACGTGGGAGGGAAACCGTGAACATGGAGCGAGGAGGAGGAGTCGGTGGTGGCGGCGGCGGCGGGGGTCGATCATTCCAGCGCCGGCGCGTCTGCCGTTTTTGTCACGACAAAATCGCCATTGATTATAAAGATGTCGGATTGGTCCGAAATTTTCTGACCGAGCGCGGCCGGATCATTCCACGACGCATTTCCGGAAATTGCATGGGACATCAACGAGAGCTGACCATCGCGATCAAACGCGCGCGGACGATCGCGCTGGTTTCATTCGCCGAAGAGAGATAGCCTGACCGAGCATACCTAACCTCGAAACGGAACGGAGCTCGCCATGACCGAGGTGGCTGTCGCAAGGATCCCGGAAGAGGGGCTGGCACTGTCATTTCATGAAGAGCCGGCCGCTCTGGAGTTGTCGGTGGCAGGAGCGCGGTTCATCGAGCCGGTCGAAGCGGATGTCGTGCTGCAAAAGGCCGGAGAGTCTGTGTTCGTGACCGGCCGTCTTGCGCTTCCCATTATGTTTGAATGCGCCACGTGTCTGCGCGAGTTTGTCGCGACTTTTGAGATTCCTGTCGATGCGCAATATGTGCCCGGCGCTCCGTCTCTTCAATCGGGGGAACATGTCATGCCGGTGGAAGAGGCAGAGAATTATTATTATCGCGACGACGTCATCGCGCTGGATGATCTGGTCCGTCAGGAGGTACTCCTCGCGCTGCCATACAAGCCTGTTTGCAAGCCAGACTGTCGTGGATTATGCGCGCAGTGCGGCCAGGATCTTAACATCGGTACGTGCGCCTGTGGACCACCACCAGACCCGCGATTGGCGGCGCTTCGCCAATATTTAAAAAACCAGTAGCGTTTTGTCCCGAGAGGAAGGACTATGCCGAATCCCAAACACAAACACTCCAAGGCCCGCCGTGATAAACGCCGCACCGCGAAGGTGAAAATCCGCGCCCAGAGCCTCTCTATCTGTCCACAGTGTCATCAGCCGAAACCTCCGCACTATACGTGCCTGACCTGCGGCACTTACAAGGGCCAGGAAGTTATCGCGGTCGAAGAGTCCTAGTCTCGCGTGAAGATCGCCGTCGACGCCATGGGAGGCGACCACGCCCCCTCCGCTGAAGTCGAAGGAGCCGCGCTTGCGGTCCAAGAGTACGGTGTCGAGGTGGTGCTCGTCGGCGACGAAATCCCACTCAAGGAAGAGCTGCGACGACAGGGACTCCAAGGCGTCTCCGGCCTTTCACTTCATCACGCGTCACAACGGGTCGAGATGCACGAGCAGCCGTCGCAGGTGGTCCGTCGCAAACGAGACTCCTCGATTTGGATCGCGACGGAATTAGTCAAAAAGGGCGAGGCCGTCGCAGTGGTCAGCGCCGGCAATACTGGTGCGACCGTGGTGACTGCTTTTTTTCTGCTCGGGGT
>JBBRRL010000247.1:0-4472 GCA_038200775.1 Nitrospirales bacterium | reverse complement strand
GATAGAAGGCTTCGTACTCAATTTCGGTCATGGGACAGTTCAAATAGTCGGCGTCGCCCTTATCGTAGCGAGAGGCTCGAAAGACCAAATCATGGTCGATGCTCTCGGCATCCACGATGGGAGCTATGGCGTCAAAGAAGTACAGATGCTGAGAACGCGTTAACGTCTGCAACTCTGCGGCCAGAGCATCGGACGTGAGCGGCCCCGTTGCGACGATCACGATTGTGTCAGCGGGAATCGCGGTGATGTGCTCGTGAAGAATTCGTATGTTTGGATGGCTCTCCAGGGCTTGAGTAATTTTCTGTGCAAACACATCGCGATCCACCGCCAGCGCGCTGCCTGCCGGCACCCGCGCTTCATCGGCAATCTTGATGATGAGGGAGCCCAGGAGACGCATCTCGGTTTTGAGAATGCCCGGGGCGGTGAGGCTGTCGTCGGAGCCTAGCGAATTGGAACACACCAGCTCCGCGAGAAATACGGTCTTGTGTGCGGGCGTGGGCTCCTTCGGGCGCATCTCATACAGCGTGACGCGCGCGCCACGGTTTGCTGCTTGCCAGGCCGCTTCAGACCCGGCCAGGCCGCCGCCGATAATCACAATGTCTTGTCTCATGCGGAAGAGATTCTATCACACTTCGCTGTAGTCACAGCCCTCAGTGCGGCACACAATGGAGTTTCCCCCTTGTTTGGAGTACTTCTCGACGAGGAAGGTTGCCTGGCATTTCGGGCAGGGCCTGGGAACGGGCCGATCCCAGATCGCGAACTTGCAAGCGGGGTAGTTCGTGCACGCAAAGAAGGTGCGGCCTTTTTTGCTGCGCTTTTGCGCAAGGTCGCCGCCGTCCTGCGGGCACTTGACGCCGAGCGGAATCGGCTTGGTCGTCTTGCATGCAGGATACGCGGAGCACGCGATGAACTCTCCAAAGCGGCCGGTCTTGATCACCATCTGTGAGCCGCATTTTTCGCATTTCTCGTCGGTGGTGAGCTCTTTCTTCGCAACAATCTTGATCGTCCCGTCGGGAAGTTTTTCGAAGTTCTGCGTGTTTTTACAAGGAGGATCATCCTGATAGCCAGGGCACGCGATGAACTTGCCGTTGCGACCCCACTTGATCTCCATCATCCGCCCGCATTTCTCACATGCGATATTCGTGGGAGGCTGGACGACGTCCTTCGGACCCGGAAGGTCTTTCGCTTTTTCCATGTCTTTACTAAACGGTGTGTAAAAATCGCGAACGGCCACCACCCAGTTTTTGTCGCCCTCCTCCACTTCGTCGAGTTCCTTTTCCATTTGTGAAGTGAAATCGACGTTGAGAATGTCGGGAAAGCCCTTGACGAGGTAGTCATTGACCACCAACCCTGTCTCTGTCGGCACCAGGCGGCCTTCCTGTTTTTCCACATACCGACGTTCCTGGATGGTAGAGGTGATGGAGGCGTAGGTCGAAGGCCGTCCGATTCCTTTTTCCTCCAGTTCCTTGATAAGGAGCGACTCGTTGTACCGCGGCGCGGGCTGTGTGAAATGCTGCTTTGGAGCCACGCCTGGTGATGTCTGCCCTTCCTGGGCCACGAGGCGCAAACGCTCGCCTTGGTCGAGCATCGGCAGTTGCCGCTCGTTCTCGTCCTCAGTGTCCTGCTCGGCGGCAGGAGATTTTGCGCCCTCAGCCTCGTTGGCCTCTTGATACACCGCGGTGTGACCCGGAAACTTGACCACCTTGCCGCTAGCGCGGAACATGTAATGTGTTTTGGCCCCCTGCGGGACACAGTCCACGCGCGTCACCTCCAGCACGGCGGGAACCATCTGGGACGCGACAAAACGGTTCCAAATCAGCTTGTAGAGTTGGTAATGGTCCCGCTCGAGATACTGTTTCACAGACTCTGGATCGCGATGCACCGATGTCGGACGGATCGCTTCGTGAGCCTCTTGGGCGGCCTTTTGGTTCTTATACACGTTCCGGGTGGCGGGCAGATAATTCTCACCAAAACGCGCTCGAATGAGCTCCCTGGCCTCCTCGGCCGCCTCATCTGAGATGCGTGTCGAGTCGGTTCGCATATACGTGATCAGTCCCACCGGACCTTCTTTGCCGATATCGATGCCCTCGTAGAGTTGCTGTGCGAGCATCATGGTTTTCTTTGAACTGAAACGCAACTTGCTTGCGGCGTCCCGTTGCAGCCGGCTCGTGATAAATGGGGCGAGGGGGTTGCGACGCTCCTCTTTGCGCTCAATGGCCTCCGCGACAAAGTCCTTGCCATGGACGTCCTGGACGATCTGGGTGGCGTGCGTTTCCGAGGAAACCACGGCTTTCTGACGGTTGATGCTATGCAGTTTTGCCTCAAACGGTGGCGGATTCTTGCCGGCGAGGGTGGCCGTGATCGACCAGTACTCTTCAGGTCGGAACGCCTCACGCTCTCGCTCGCGGTCACACACCAGCATGAGTGCGACCGATTGGACGCGCCCCATGCTCAATCCGCGCCGCACTTTTTTCCAGAGCAACTGGCTTCCCTGATAGCCGACGATTCGATCCAGGACCCGCCGGGCCTGCTGAGCGTTCACCCGATTCATGTCAATATCGCCGGGCGACAGCAGGGCGCGCTTGACGGCGGCCTGGGTGATCTCGTTAAACAACACGCGAAAGACTTTCCGGTTTTTGCCCTTTGCTGTCGTTTTGCCCTTGGGTGTGCCGTTGATTTCTCCGGCTATATGCCAGGCGATGGCCTCTCCTTCGCGGTCAGGATCGGGGGCAAGGAATACCTTGTCCGACGCATCTGCCTTTTTCTTGATATCCGCCAGGACCTGGGCTTTGCCTTTGATAGTTACATACTGGGGCTCGAAGTCATGTTCGAGGTCCACCCCAAGCTTGCTTTTGGGAAGGTCTTTGACGTGACCCACCGACGCCATCACGGTATACCCCCGGCCAAGGTATTTGGTGATGGTCCGGGCCTTCGCGGGGGATTCAACGATGATCAGAGACTTGGACATTCAGAGTCCATTCTACCTGGATCGGTAGTAGCGACGACCGGGCGTCTGGCGTATTGCGTCTTTAAGTTCTAATGCGAGCAACGCGCACGACACCGTGGACGAGGCCAAAGCCGACTGATCCGTTACCTCGTCGATGCTTCGCGGTTCTCGAGTAACCGCCGCATAGACTTTCTGCTCGTCGGAGGAAAGATCAGCCTCCGTATGGGTTTTTCTTGACGGATGCGGTGCGAGTCGCATAGTGCCTAGCGCCCCAGATCGCCCAACAACTTTGGTATTGGCGCTTGCGCTATTGCCGGCGGCTGATTTTTCGAGCGTCTGCTGTTGAATCTGTGGCACCAATTCCTCAAGAATATCGTCAACCGTTTCGGTTAATTTCGCGCCTTGCTTCAGCAAGGCATGGGTGCCCCGGCTGGTGGACGCATCGATAGGTCCCGGCACGGCGAACACCTCTCGGCCTTGTTCGGCAGCCAGCTTGGCGGTGATCAACGAGCCACTGCTTTCAGCGGCTTCAATCACCACAACCCCCAGCGAGAGACCGCTCAAAATTCGGTTGCGCCTTGGAAAGTGGGCGGCGAGCGGAGGTGATCCCAGCGGTAATTCCGTCAATACGGCTCCAGCCGCGGCGACTTGCGCGCGGAGTTCCTTGTGATCTGAAGGATACGTGATGTCCAGGCCGCATCCCAGCACGGCGAGGGTTCGTCCCCCTGCGGCCAACGCTCCCTCATGAGCAACACGATCGATCCCCCGGGCCATGCCACTGACGATCGTGAATCCCAAAAGGCTCAGTTCCTCGGCGAGCATTCGGGCGACTCGTATGCCATAAAGTGTGGCATGGCGGGAACCGACAATGGCAACGGCCAGCGTGTCGGTCGATTCCAGCGCGCCGTCTACATAGAGCACTGTCGGAGGATCAGAGATGTTCCGCAGCAGCGCGGGATATCGAACATCGGAGATTTCAATCGTCGTCATCGGGATCGGCTCTTTATCATTCTTCTCGTTATATCAGTCCCACCACTCGCGGCTGTTTCCGATGTCTCCGCTGTTCCGACACTGCCCATTGGACTGCCGCCCCCGGATTTAGGCGACGCAGGGTCACTACACCCACCCCCGAGCGCTATTGCACCCGCCCGCTCCGAGGCTGCCAGAACAGCCTCTTTGCCCGGGGGGACGCGCCCGTTTTCCCGTGGCCTGAGCGGTAAACCCCCTCGGCGTCGTTACGGACCTGCTCTAAACCGAGATGAGAAGATCCTGGGCGGCCATCCCTTCACGATAGCCAAGGGGCGGCGATCAGTCAAGTTCTCGCGAAGGGCGAGCTCGGATGGCCGTACGAGAAACGCCTCAGCGAGTATGCCAGTACCCTTCTTACAGCATCACGATATCATATTGCTCAATGTGCAGCGTGGCATCCGGCTTGATGACCATCTTGACGCGGTATTCCCGCTCGAGCTCTGCCACGGCATGGGATTCTTCATCCGCGAGCACGGCTGCTACACTGGGGTGGGCT
>JBBRRL010000246.1:0-4473 GCA_038200775.1 Nitrospirales bacterium | reverse complement strand
TCCTGCTTGGTCAATTGCTCGAGCTTTTGGTTCATCACCATTGACGCCCGCTGTCTGATTGCCATAATCACCGTAACGCGCGTTGGTGCTGCGGCGCAGCTTGCCGCTTCCCTCAGCCCGCGCATTCCGAAGCAAACAATCAGGTCAGCCACCCATGCACTCAATGAAGCTCACCCTTTCGCAACTCGCTCTTCTCCCAGATGACAACGACGTGGCCTTCTTCGAGGAGAACGGTTATTACCTTTCCAAGGAGGGAGTCCTGCCCGAAGCCCTGATTGACGCGGCCAAAGAAGGGAGCGAGCGCTTCTATCGAGGAGAACGGGATTCCGCGCTTCCCTTCGACACCGGTTTTTCGAATTGGAACCCGGGCGATGGCGACGGGCAGCGCAACAATGAGTTCGTATCCCTGCAAGTGAAGGAGCTGCACGCGCTCGCTGTCTATCCCCTGTTAGGCGCGATCGCGGCGAAACTGACGCGCAGCACCACGATTCGCGTGCTGGACGACCAGCTCATTTACAAGCCCTCGAAGTACGGGGACGCATCAAGCACCATCACCGGCTGGCATGCGGATCGCGCCTACTGGGCGACGTGCAGCTCAGACAAACTGATCACAGGGTGGATTCCGCTCCACTCGGTGGACGTAACGTGCAGCCCGCTCGTGGTCATGGCCGGGAGCCATCGGTGGCAGGGTCTGCAGGAGGTCCGTTTTTTCAACAATCAGGACCTCGCGGAGCTGGAGAAGAATCTTCGCGAACAGGGCAAGGACGTTCGCGTCGTGCCCATGATTTTGAAAAAGGGACAGGTAAGTTTCCACCATGGATGGACCTTGCATGCCAGCTATCCGAACACCAGCGGGCAACCGAGGCTTTCCTTGTCCGTCCACTTGCAGGACGGCGACAACCACTATCGCCCCTACCGCAACGCCCAAGGCACGGAGGTTCACATCTTCGATGAAAAGCTGTGCCGGAAACTTCCCAACGGCGACCCGGATTTCAGCGACCCGTCCGTCTTTTCCACGGTCTGGTCAGATGGGAATTGATGAATCTCGCTCACTTGGAAATTGATGATCCCCGCTGGCGTAAGGCGCTGAGCCGACTCCGCCACGACTTTTACGATCTGCCCGAATACGTAAGGCTGGGAGGTGAATCATTCGGGGCGCAACCCAGGGCATTCATTGCCACCGCGGGGGACAAGGTATTGTTCATTCCGTATCTGCTGCGCAGGTGCGACCTCCTTTTCCCGGAAGCTCCAACTGCAGTGAATGTGTACGATGTCGTTTCACCCTACGGCTATCCGGGCTTGCTGCTGAGCGACGCCGCCCGGGAGTCCCCCGATTTCGCCCGGGAGGCGATGGACGGACTCTGCAAGACGCTCCGCGAACAGGGAGTCTGCTCAGCTTTCTTCCGCTTGAATCCCCTGCTTAGCAACGGCATCTCTGAACTCTTTCCGGCGAAATTCTTCAGCCCGGCGAGCAAGACCGTCGCCATTGACCTGGCGCAGGGCGAAGCCGCCATCTGGAAGAGCCTGCGGAGCGGGCATCAGTGGGTGATCAACAAATGCAGAAAGCTGGGCTTCGTGCCCCGTATGGTTCCACTCCGCGACGAGATCGATTCCTTCATGGGAGTCTATCAGGAAACGATGAATCGGGTGAATGCCCGGGATGCCTACTATTTCAGCCGCGACTACTTCGTGAGGCTCGCAGACATGCCTGAGCATGTGCATTATTGCGTCGTTGAGTTTGAGGGCGAGCAGGCGGCCGCGTGTCTTTTCTTTGAATGCGATGGAATCGTGCAGGCGCACTTGGGAGGCACCAAGTCGAAATTCATGAACAAGTCCCCTTTCCACCTGGTGCTGCATCATTTGGCGCTGTGGGCAAAATCCCGGGGCAATCGTTACTTGCATCTCGGAGGCGGCGTCGGAGGATCTGACGACGGCCTGCTCGAGTTCAAACGTGGCTTTTCCGAACTCACGTTTCCTTTTCTCACCCTGCGTCTCATCATCGACGAGGACAAATATAGGAACCTGGCCGCGCTAAACGCACACCACGCCAAAATCCCGGTGGAAGATGTCCTTCGAAGGGACTACTTCCCGGTCTATCGGACACCACGCTAGCGTGCACCACGCCGCCGTCGCTGAAGGGTGCTCGGATTCTGCCAGCGGTCTGACACACGCGGACCGCGTCCGTGGCAATGCCCATTGTGCAACGACCTTGGAATGCACGAAGCGACAGGAGGCCGAACCTGCCATCGCGACACCGCTCACCGTCACAATGCGCCAGCATGCTGCATTCTGCCCTGAGATATATCACCGCCGAATCAGGCAGAGCGCCAAGCTGCCGTAATCCAGTGCCCACCAAATCGGGGAAGGTCACCTCACCGCACACCGCATGAGCATGTGCGGGATGTCGCTCCATGGCTAGGATGCCGTGCCGCCCGGGATCAACAGCGAGGTATTGGCATAACCCGGCCCGGCTTGCAATATTATACCGGAGGGCATCAGGTATTGAAAAGGATATAATCCCGTCGAATCGTGTGTTTCGAAACCGTATTAACGGAACCAGCCGACGGCGTGAACAACTCTACTGTGTTTGAAGCGAGCGGATTGCACTAATTCGAAGGGTCATACGACCAAAAAAGCACCTTTCCATTATTGAGTAGTACCGAGGTAACGCCGACCACCTGGATTATAAAAGTACTGCTCCATTGGCCAAACAATATTGGCCGCCTGAGCCTGGGCGGACAGTGCCTTTACACTCGGCACGGTCACCCTTGCCAGGCCTTTTTCCAACTTACACAGATGGACGGTTCTAAAAACCTGGCCAAGTTTGAGCATTTCTGATTCCATCCGGGTGGCGGATGGGAGATGATTCGATGCGCGACCAGCCTGGTGTTTTTGATATCGATGATCGGTTGAAGCGTCTGAGCGACCTCGGTGACCAGCTCGAGGCCTTTCGGGTCGCGGTGGATTTCGAGACGTTCCGGCCGGAACTCAACGCGGCGCTTTCTTATTCGAACGGATCGCAGGGTGGCCGTCCGCCGTTCGATCCGGTGATGATGTTCAAGATTCTTGTCATTCAGGCGGCGAACAATCTCTCCGAAGAGCGCACAGAGTTCCTGATCAACGACCGCCTGTCGTTCATGCGTTTTCTTGGGCTTTCCTTAGCGGATCGCGTCCCCGATGCCCGCACGATCTGGCTATTCCGCGAGAAGCTCACGAAAGCTGGAGCCATCAAAACACTTTTCGAGCGTTTCGACGCGATGTTGAGGGAAGTGGGCTACATCGCCATGTTGGGCCAGATCGTCGATGCGAGCCTCATCGCCGCGCCGCGCCAGCGCAATACGAACGACGAGAAGAAAGCAATCAAGGAGGGCCGCATTCCCGATGAGTGGAAGGAGAAGCCCGCAAAGCTCCGCCACAAGGACCGCGACGCCCGGTGGACTGTGAAGTTCACCAAGGCCAAGCCGCGCGAGGACGGCTCATCGCCAATGGTCGATCTGGCGATCCCGGTCTTTGGCTATCAAAATCACATCTCGATCGATCGCGGCTTTGGCTTCATCCGGCAATGGAGCGCGACGGACGCCGCCGCCTATGAAGGCCGCCGTCTACGTGAGGGACTTCTCGACAAAACCAATACGGCGAGCGGCGTATGGGCGGATACCGCCTACCGATCGGCGGCCAACGAAGTGTTCATAAGAAAGAACGGCTTCGTCAGCCATGTCCATCGCAAAAAGCCAAAGGGGCGCGCCATGCCCGGCGCGATCCGGCGCGCCAACAACGCAAAATCGAAAATCCGCTCCAAGGTCGAGCATGTGTTCGCGGAGCAAAAGGACCGGATGGATTTGTTCATTCGCACCATCGGCATTGCGCGAGCGACGGTGAAAATCGGCCTCGCCAATCTCGTCTACAACATCCAACGATTGCTGTTCCTGAGACGCATCGCCCTGGCATAGCGCCCTCACCGCCGCCGCTACCGGCAAAGAAACGTCGCCCAAGCGCCGTGCCTTGACAAAGCCCACGCCGAAACCGATCAACCGTCCAAATCAAACCGAACAGAGCCGTTTGATAGAAGCGTCCAGATGGCCACACGCCTGTCCATATACAGGGGGGCCCAAGAGCGGTTTCTTCTTAAGCTTGGCCTCGACTTTCCCAAGCAGGCCGACGCGCCAAGCGAATTCTTGGGGTAAATGATCATCAGGGCAGCAACTGAAATTCCAAGAAGAAGCACGGCTTGTGCACTACGAAATTCCTTCAGTTGATGCACGACATAGCATATTCGAAGATCTCCCCTTTCTCTTCGGCGATTCCGTGCGAGCGGTCTTATTATTTGAAACTATAATCATTCATCACTAATCAGGTATTAGGCCTACATTGACAGAATTATTAGGCCTACATTGACAGAATGTTTTAATTGCAATAAAGAATCTCTTTGAATTTGACCACCGGGAGCGGGTGCGATGGGGCAATTGGGTTTCT
>JBBRRL010000245.1:0-4475 GCA_038200775.1 Nitrospirales bacterium | reverse complement strand
TGGGCAGCACGAACCCGCAGCCGCGCTTATTATCGACGGTCGGATGGTAGCGGCCTGTGAGGAGGAGCGCTACCTGCGTGTTAAGTCGGCTTACGGCCAGTTACCCTATCACTCCATTAAGGCTTGCCTCAAAATTGCCAATATTCAGTTTGAAGATATCGATGCTGTGGTAACGCCCGGCATCACGTACGATGACTTCGGAGAAAGGATTCGCGACTATCTTCGGCATAATTTCGGATCCTGTCCGAAATTGAATCAGGTCCATCATCATAAGGCACACCTGGCTTCCGCCTTCTATGCATCTGGCTTGGAGGAGTCACTCTGCCTGTCGCTCGATGCGTCGGGGGACGGGGCCTCCGGGATGCTGGCCTATGCAACCCGTAAGGATGGCATTCGCATCCTTGAGGAACTGCCGACCGAGAACTCGCTCGGATATTTCTATACACTTATGACCTATTATCTTGGCTTCGCCGACGGCGATGAGTACAAAGTCATGGGGCTCGCCCCATATGGCAGACCCAACATTGATCTTAGCCGCATAATTCGACCGTCAAAGGGTGGGTGGGTATTCGACTGGTCGTTCGTCCGCTCTGAGCCGCCGCCGAGATCCCCTTTCGAACCACTATACTCCTCTGCCGTGGCTACGCTGTTAGGCCAACCCAACCGCACGCCAGGCGGGCCGATGACGGATTACTATCGCGATGTCGCGTGCAGCACCCAGCATGTGACTGAGGAATGTGTACTGAGGCTGGTTAATGAACTGCAGGCGAGTGCTCCGATGTCGCGTAACCTATGCTACGCGGGCGGCCTGGCTCTCAACTGCTCCGTAAATCGGCGGCTGCTCTATACGGGGGAGTTCGACAATGTCTACGTCTCGCCCGTTTCCTCCGATCGTGGGTTGGCCATCGGGTGTGCGTATCTCGGAGCCGTGATAGCGGGGGACCAGCCCTGGCAGTTGTGGGACGCCTATCTTGGGTCATGCTACTCCAATGAGGAGATCCGAAAAGAACTCTTGTCCAACGGCTGCCGCTTCGAAGAGGCTCATGACCCGGCGGAGGTCGGTGCCAGCCTGATCGCCCAGAGCAAAATTGTAGGCTGGTTTCAGGGCCGCTCCGAGGCGGGAGCGCGGTCTCTGGGGAATCGGTCGATTATCGCCTCCGCTCGTGACGAAACGATGCGGGATCTGGTGAATGCCCGCATCAAATATCGTGAGGAATTCAGGCCGTTCGCGCCCTCGGTTCTGTACGAGGAAGGCCAGCAGTATTTCCGGACAGAAGGCGCAGATCACTCGTATATGTGCTTCACCTGTGATGTTCACGCGGACAAGGCGGACAGCATCCGTGCGGTCGTGCATGTGGACGGGACGGCCCGTGTGCAGACCGTACGCAGTTCCAATAATGAGATTTACTACGACCTCATCCGCAAGTACAGGGAACAGACGGGGATTCCGGTCATCCTCAATACCAGCTTCAATCTCAAGGGCCAGCCGATCGTCGAAACGCCACGCGATGCGCTCATGACCTTTTACGGCTGCGGACTCGACGCCCTAATCATGGGGGACTTTGTTGTCCGCAAGTAACGGGGCCAACGGCGTGACGGACCAGGGGATTGCTCAGGTCATGGGACGGATCGGCATCCCGCGCGACGGAGTGCTGATGGTACACAGCTCGTTTAAGACGCTGGGACGGGAGGGCCATGACGCGCTGGCGGTCCTCCTGGCGCTGATCAACTATATGGAGCCCGGCACCATTCTGTTCCCTACGATGTCGTGGCGCTACGTCAAGCCGGACAACCCCGAGTTTGACGAGTTGCAGACACCATCCAATACCGGTATTCTTACAGAGCTTTTCCGCACACATTATGCGACGACGCGGAGCGTGCATCCGACCCATTCAGTAGCGGGCCGAGGCAAATTAGCCGAGGACCTTCTAGGTGGACACCATCTGGACGAAACGCCGTGTTCGGCTCGAAGCCCTTTTGGCCTGCTTGCCACGTACGATGCATGGATCCTAATGCTGGGCATCTCCATGGATTGTTGTACCCTCATCCATCATGTTGAAGAGATGGTAGCGCCTGATGTGTACGTGAAGCCTTCCGACGAGCGCGAAACCTATACGTGCCGGGACCGAAACGGTCGGGACGTGACGGTGCGTCTGCGCCGGCATCTTTTTCTCCCCCGCGACTATTGGCAGTTTCAGGACATTCTGGCGGCCCGGGGAGAACTTCGTACTGCAAGAATCGACAATTGTGTGTGTCGTGCCTTTCGCGCAGCTGACATGGTACGCGTCGTGACGGAAGTACTGGCCGCCAGACCCGAGGCGATCATTGCTCGGCCCGGCCAACGCTACCGGATGATGTAGCGCGATAGATCGCAACGGAACACGGAAGGATTCACGTGAATTCGTCAACAGGTAGACGCATCATTCGCAGAGTGTTTGTTTATCTTTCGGCCGGGATGCTCGCGATCGCTGCCATCGTGATGTATAACGCTGTGGCGAGTCCATCACGGACATCCTGGGGCGTCAAGTCTTTTGAATCAGACCGTTACCAATTTCAGGCTAATCCCGAAACCGCATACGAACCCAAGCCGGGCTACAGCGGTATCTCAGACCTGTCTGAGCCTAAAACCGACATTAGCTATGACAGGTGGGGAGCACGGGTCGATGGTCCCGCCAAGGAAACGGCCAATCCCGTTCAGCTTATGACGGTGGGGTGTTCTCAAGCATGGGGCCAAGGACTCAAAAATAGTCAGACATTTACCTCGATTTTAGGCGTCATGCTGGGTAAATCAGTCGGAAACTTCAGCGTGTCCGGATATGGCGGTGTCGGATCTTTGCTCCGATTGCGTCAGCGTATTCACCTTCGTCCTGAGGCAATCCTGTACGCATTCTGGAATGATCATTTCAACCGCAATGTCACTCGTTGTTCAGCATCAGGTTCACCGGTATGTCTGGAGATGCCGACCATCGAATTCCATAGAGATGATCAGCCCTATATCCGCGTACCGAGCCATACTGCTCGAAACCTTGAATTGTTACGGGCGTGGTATTTGGAAGCGAGTGGTCAGACGGACATCTACCGTACCTTCATGACCGAATTGTATTGGTCCGGATACTCAATTTGGCGATCCGTGGAAGGTCAGTATCGCCGGGTGGGTGGGCTTTCTGAACCGCCTGCTGAAAAGAAGACTCTTGCGGCGGTCTATGTGATTGATCAGATGAAGGCCACCGCAGACTCGCTGGGAGCACAGCTTGTCGTTGTTTATATACCTGATTATTTAGGCAATACAATAAATGCGGCGCCGCCGGCCGTGAGGGCAAAGCTGGAGCAGAGTGCGGGGCAGTTCATCGATATGACGAAACGGTTGCAGGCTATGCGAGAGGCTGGTGTGACCCTAGCTATTCCCGGGGATGGGCACATGACGGCGGAGGTCCACCTCGCCATCGCTGATGAAGTGGCGAAACGCTTGAGCCCCCGCAATGTCGAAAACGTTCTTTTGAAGTCTTCAGACAAGACACATGCATAGGCAGACGAACCGGACCTTCGGACTCACGTTCGCCATCCTGCTTGGTGCCATTGCCCTGCTTCAGTGGTGGTTTGCGGGGAGGGCATGGATTTCTGTGAGTGTGGCAGCGGGACTGTTTCTAATCGTCGCGCTAGGTTGGCCAACCTATCTGTTGCCGTTTAATTGGCTCTGGACCCGCGCGGCAGCGGCCATGGCCGCTGTTTCTAACTATGCCATATTGGCCATTTCGTTTTTTCTCGTCGTGTGGCCTATGGGAGGAATGATGAGAATGTTGGGGAAAGATCCTATGGCCCGTGGCTTCGATGCGGAGGTTGCGTCGTATTTTGTGCCTGTCGTTCGGACTGCGGATGAATCAACATTCCTCGATCTTTTTTAACTAGAGAAGGGCCGGGCTATGTGGCATCTTGTGACGCAGATTTTTAAGTTCATGCGTGTTCATCGGAAGTTCTGGATGGGTCCAGTGATTTTCTTTCTGCTTCTGGTTGGGCTATTTATTGTTGCGCTACAAGGCTCAGCTGTTGCCCCGTTCATTTACGCCATCTTCTGACAGCCTCGGGCAATTTCTGTGATTGTTCTAGGGATATCAGCTTTCTATCATGATAGTGCGGCCGCTATCGTGCGCGATGGTGAGATTCTTGCTGCGGCTCAAGAGGAACGATTTAGTCGGCGCAAGCATGACGAATCCTTTCCAACGGGCGCGGTGACATTCTGTCTGCAGAAAGCCGGGGTGACCCTCGATCAGGTGGATTATATTGCCTTTTACGAGAAACCACTCTTGACTTTCGACCGACTCTTGGAGACGTATCTCGCTTTTGCGCCGTCGGGGCTGGCTTCCTTTGTGAAGGCGATTCCTGTTTGGGTGAAGGAAAAACTTTTCCTCAGATCGACTCTTATCAAGGAACTCAATGGCGTGAACCGCGGAGGCGTCACTCCTGACAGGGTCGTGTTT
>JBBRRL010000244.1:0-4482 GCA_038200775.1 Nitrospirales bacterium | reverse complement strand
GGCGGCTCGATCATGCCCGGGCAATTTCAAGGACATGACGTCACGATCCAAGACGTATTTGAGGGGGTGGGCAAGTACGCAGCTGGGAAGATGACCCCAATGGAACTTCGCGACCTTGAGAACCATGCCTGCCCGGGCGCCGGCGCCTGTGGCGGACAGTTCACGGCGAACACAATGGCGATCGCGTTTGAATTCCTCGGCATCTCTCCGATGGGCTCAAACGGTGTCCCGGCGATGGATCCCCGTAAGGATGAGGTCGCCTTTCATTGCGGTCAGCTCGTCATGGACCTGCTGCGTGCCGATCTGCGGCCCAAACACATCATCACGCGCTCGTCGCTTGAGAATGCCATTGCCGCGGTGGCGACGACGGGCGGCTCGACGAATGCAGTGCTGCACCTGCTTGCCATTGCGAAAGAGGCAGGGGTTCCCTTGAGCATCGACGATTTTGACATCATCAACCGAACAGTCCCATTGCTTGCTGACCTGAAGCCGGGAGGAAGGTTTATGGCCGCCGATCTTTTCGCGGCGGGCGGCACGACACTCGTAGCAAAACGTTTACTGGACGCCGGCCTGCTTCATGCCTATCAGCCCACCGTGACGGGTCGTACGATTGGTGAGGAGGCTAAGTTGGCCACGGAAACTCCCGGCCAAGAAGTATTACGCCCGCTCTCCAATCCCATCAAGGCCACAGGCGGGCTGGTTGTGCTCAAGGGTAACTTGGCGCCGGAAGGGTGTGTGGTCAAAGTCGCCGGGCATGTAAGAATGTCGCATCAGGGGCCGGCGAGGGTCTTTGACCGCGAGGAGGATGCGTTTACCGCCGTTCAGCGCGGCGAAATTGTAGCCGGGGACGTCGTGGTGATCCGTTATGAAGGGCCGCAGGGTGGTCCAGGCATGCGTGAGATGCTGGGCGTGACGGGAGCCATCGTCGGTGCGGGTTTGGGGGACGCTGTCGCGCTGTTGACCGACGGCCGCTTTTCAGGCGCCACTCATGGGCTGATGGCGGGGCATGTCGCGCCGGAAGCGGCCAGGGGCGGCCCGATTGCGGCGCTTCGGGATGGTGATATCATCGTGCTTGATGTGCCTACCCGCCGGTTGGACGTGCAACTCTCAACCGATGAGATCAAGCTGCGGCTCAGTCGGTGGACAGCTCCGCCGCCGCGCTATACCATCGGCGTGATGGCTAAATACGCGAGGCATGTCTCTTCCGCGTCTGAGGGTGCAGTCACGAACTAGAGCTTCACTCTTTTTTAGTCTTTCTGGATTTGACGATCTTTACCTCTCCGTGATAGACTTTCCGTTCTTACCTTGCTGATTTTCCATAGTATTTGGCATTTTATACAAGGCACGTCGGTTTGCTTCAAGGGGCACCGATAAAAATAGCAGCAGCAGAAACGAATCTTTTTACGAACAGGAGTCAGCTATGAAGCTCACGGGGGCCGAAATCTTTGTGGAAAGTCTGAAGTGTGAGGGGGTGAAGACCCTTTTCGCGCTCCCGGGTGGTGTCGTACTCAAGATCTTTGACATCCTTCATCAGCAAAAGGACATCGAGGTCATTCTCACGCGCCACGAACAAGGCGCGGGCCATATGGCCGAAGGCTACGCGAAAGCCACCGGAAAGCCGGGCGTCGCGCTCGTGACCTCGGGCCCAGGCATGACGAATGTTGTGACGCCGTTGGTCGACGCGTACATGGATTCCGTACCCATCGTGGTCTTCACCGGGCAGGTGCCCACGGCATTGATCGGGAATGATGCGTTTCAAGAGGCCGACAATGTCGGCATCAGCAGGCCATGCACTAAGTATAACTTCTTAGTGAAGGACGTGAACGATCTTGCGCAGACCATCAAGGAAGCCTTTTATCTGGCCATGACGGGAAGGCCGGGGCCGGTGCTGGTCGACATTCCCAAAGATGTCGCCATGAATAGGGCAGACTTCCGGTATCCGGACAGCGTTTCGATCCGTGGCTACAACCCGACCATTGAAGGAAATAAATGGCAGATTAAGCAGGCGGTTGAAGCCATCCACAAGTCGAAGAAGCCGATCATTTATGTCGGGGGTGGAGCGGTCTTCTCGAATGCCCACGCTGAACTTCTGGAATTTGCGGAGCTGACGCAGATACCCGTCGATATGACCTTGATGGCTCTGGGAGTGTTCCCCGGCTCGCACCCCTTATCACTCGGGATGATGGGCATGCATGGCTCCTATGCCTCAAACATGGCGGTGCATTACTCAGATCTAGTGATTGCGATTGGCTCGCGCTTCGATGACCGGGTGACCGGTAAGGTTTCCGAGTTCTGCCCCGAAGCCAAGGTCATTCATATCGATATCGACCCGACGTCGATCAGAAAGAATGTTCAGGTGGACATTCCGGTGGTCGGCGACGTCAAGGCCGTGCTTCGCGAATTGAATGCCATGCTGCGTGCGACGCCGAACGGCAACTCCATCGAGCAGCGAAAGCCGTGGCGCAATCAGATCGATGAGTGGCAGGCCAAGCATCCCATGACCTATGTCCAACCGCCGGATGCGCAGATCAAGCCTCAGTACATCATTGACCGGCTCTATGAGCTCACCAGAGATAGGGACCCAATCGTGGCGACGGATGTAGGGCAACATCAGATGTGGGCCGCGCAGCATTTCCGGCTCAATAAGCCTCGCAAGTGGCTGACGTCCGGAGGTTTGGGGACAATGGGGTTTGGATTGCCGGCGGCCCTCGGCGCACAGGCGGCCTTTCGCGATCAGTTGGTGCTGTGCATTGCGGGGGACGGTAGCATCCAGATGAACATGCAGGAGATGGCCACTGCCATGATCTCGAAGCTTCCCGTGAAGACCTTTATCTTGAACAACCACTTTCATGGCATGGTCAGGCAGTGGCAGGACCTGTTCTACGAGGGCCGGTATGCGTCGTCGTATCTGGACAAGGTCCCCGACTTCGTCAAAATGGCCGAGGCCTTCAATGCGGTGGGTTTGCGGGCCACCAAAGTCTCGGAAGTGGATGACGTCATCAAAGAATCGCTGAAGACCGATAAGCCCGTTCTTGTGGATATTGAAGTCGACGCCTATGAAAATTGCTATCCGATGATACCGGCGGGCGGCGCCAACAATGAAATGATTCTCGAAGATCCGCCGGGCATGAAGCGCGGAGCCAAACCGGCCTCCAAGGTCGTTGGAGAAGATCAGGACACTGTCCTGACGGCGTAGACGCTGCAGTCAAATTCCGTTCGTGCTCAGCCTGGTGAAGCATGAACGGCAGCATAGATGTCGCCCTTCGACATGCTCAGGGCGAACGTTACGGGTGGATGCAATAAGGAGTCATCGTGGAGCATATTGTTTCGGTCCTCGTGGAAAATAAGTTCGGCGTGTTGTCCCGGATCGCAAATCTTTTCAGCGGGCGCGGCTACAACATTGAAACACTATCGGTGGCGCCGACATTGGATCCCTCGATGTCCATGATGACGATTGTGACATCGGGGGACGATCGGATCATTGAGCAGATCGTCAAACAGCTCAATAAGCTGATCGACGTCATCAAGGTCGTGGATTTGAACGAGAGCGAATTCGTGGAGCGCGAGATGGCGCTGATCAAAATTCACACTCGGCCAGAGGACCGGGCGGAAGCTCTTCGCATCGCCGACATTTTTCGCGCGAAAGTGGTTGATTCCACCCCTTCGACCTACACGGTTGAGATCACCGGGGATGTGAAGAAGGTGGAGGCGGCGATCAATCTTCTACAGCCCCTGGGCATCAAGGAGTTAGTCCGCACGGGCCGGGTGGCGATCGCCCGCGAGCAGGTGCGCTCGACGGCCGCGCAACCCAAACGCGCATTAAAAGAAGAAAAATAAATGCCTAGAACCCGTCGCTCGCCGAACTCAATCCTCCGACTGTCATGCTGAGCCCTTCACTTGTCATCCTGAACGAAGTGAAGGATCTGAATTTGCGGATCAAGATAAACTCCGCGAAGCATTTCGATTACTTGCTCAGGGTAAACTCCGTGAAGGATCTCAATTCCAGACTCAGGGTAAACCGCGTAAAGGGTCTAGATTCTTCGCTGCGCTCAGAATGACATGCGCTCAGACGGCAAAGACCACATAAGGAAAGATTTGTTAGAATGAAAGACAAGAGATAATAGGAGTCTTCATGCTGAATATTTATTACGATAAGGACGCAGACTTAAACCGTCTGCGAGGAAAAACCATTGCAGTGATCGGATACGGAAGCCAGGGTCATGCCCATGCCTTGAACTTGAAGGAGAGCGGCATGGACGTCATCGTCGGTCTCCGGGAAGGCGCGTCCTGGCAAAAGGCTGAGCGCTCAGGCCTCAAAGTGATGCCTGGAGCAGATGCCGCGAAGCGTGCAGACATTGTCATGATTCTTGCGCCGGATGAAGTTCAGGCGGCGATCTATCGGGCTGACGTGGCGCCAAACCTTAAGAAGAACGGCTACCTGGCGTTTGGGCACGGCTTCAATATCCACTTCGGCCAGATCGT
>JBBRRL010000243.1:0-4506 GCA_038200775.1 Nitrospirales bacterium | reverse complement strand
GGTGTCGTTGAATGGTGGGGACAGATGGATGATATGGCGGGTGTCTTCGCTCAAGCCCATGTGGTAGTCCTCCCCACTTACTACGGTGAAGGATTGCCGAAGGTTTTGCTGGAGGCGGCGGCCTGTGGGAAACCCCTCATTACCAGTCGTGTACGGGGCTGCATGGAAATTGTGAGAGACGGTGAGAATGGCCTGCTTGTGCCTCCCAAAGATCCGGCCTCGCTGGCCCAGGCCATGATGACGCTACTTCGGAATAAGGTTTTGCGTGACCGCATGGGTGCGCGAGGGCGAGACATTGCAGTGGATGAATTTACTGCAGAGCGAGTAGCAGGCGAAACAATCGCGATCTACCGCAGGCTATTGGACAATGATCGGGGCGTTTCGCCCCGCTCATTCTTAAATGAGGTCCCACCGCTGGCCAGGCCAGTCGAGCCAAGATAGCCCCGTCAGTAGGAAGACGCTGCTGAAGCAGCGCGTTCACGACACTTCAGTTACCCTCTGTGCCCCTGCAACCAGAACACCCTCGCGCTGATTCGGCACTGCGCAACCTGTCCATTTCACGTTTCAAGGAGAAACAATGCTAACGAGCGAATCGCCGGGTTTACAGCGTCGACTGAGCTTTCTCCCATTTGCTTTGCCTTCGATCGGTGAAGAAGAGATAGCTGAGGTTGTGGATTCGCTTCGGTCTGGCTGGATTACGACGGGACCCAAGGTGAAGCGATTTGAACGAGACTTTGCGGAATATATCGGATGCCGTCATGCCATTGCCGTCAATTCATGCACGGCTGCGCTCCATATCGCGCTCACGGCCTTAGACATTGGGGCGGACGATGAAGTGATTGTCCCTACCATGACGTTTTGTTCGACTGCGAATACCGTCGTACATGCGGGGGCGCGACCAGTGTTCGTTGATGTGGGTGAAGACTTAAACGTCCGGGGGGAGACCATCGAGGGCGCGATCACCCCCCGGACCAAGGCCATTGTCCTCGTGCATCACAGCGGCCAAGCATGTGACTTAACTGCAGTGTATGACATTGCAAGAAAACACAACCTTGCTGTGATTGAAGATGCGGCACACGCAGTGGGCGCTGAATATAACGGTCATAAGATCGGGGCGGCGTTTCACACACAGGCGCTGGGGTTGTCCAGACATATTACATGCTTCAGTTTTTATGCGATTAAGAACCTCACGACCGGCGAAGGGGGAATGATTGTCACGTCTGACGACGACCTTGCCGAGCGCATGCGTGTGCTGAGCTTGCATGGAATGGATCGCGATGCCTGGAAGCGCTATAGCGGCGGCGGCAGTTGGTTCTATGAGGTGAGTGAGCCAGGCTTCAAATATAACCTGACGGATATTCAGGCGGCGATGGGCATTCACCAACTCCGAAAGCTCGATCGATTTATCGAGGTACGAGCCCATTACGCCGCGATGTATTCCGATGCGTTTGCCGACATGGCGGAGATCGAAACGCCGCTGGTGCGTCAGGATCGTAAGCATGCGTGGCATCTCTACATCATCAAGCTTTCTCTCGAGAGGCTTGCAATAGACCGCACGCAGTTCATCGAAGGACTGCGCGCGCAAAATATCGGGACGAGTGTCCACTTCATTCCGGTTCATCTCCATCCATACTACCGCGAAAGATTCGGATACCAACGTGGTGATTTGAAACAGGCCGAGCATCTCTACGATCGGATTATCTCTCTGCCGCTGTATCCCGGAATGACAGAAGGCGATGCGCAAGATGTTATTCGGGCGGTGCGAAATAGTATCGACTCGAATAGGAGGTAGATTGAAATGGTAACGGATAAAAAGACCCGTCCGTGGCTAGAAATCGGAGTGCGGATCGCCTCCGACGCTGTAATGGTGAATGTGTCACTGGCCGCAGCAATGCTCGCACGGTACTTCATAGAAATCTTGACAGAAGGAGGAGGACTTCGCCACATACTGTTGCAATACGTAGAAGGATATCTTCAGACCTTCTGGATTCTGACGCTCATTTCCTTAGCAGTGTTCTCGATGAGCGGATTCTATACCCGGGGGCGTTACTACCAGGGCCGGTATAAAGCGCTGGTCGTTGCTCAGGCGGTGGGATTGAGCTACCTCTTCTTTGGATGTCTAGCATGGCTATCGCAGCAACCAATAGCATTTCTTCCTCGTAGCGTCTTGGTCATGGGGTGGCTCCTTACAGCAGGCCTGCTGATCACCGCACGATTCTGGTCCATGCTATGGCGAAAGTTGGAAGGGGGACAAGAATCCCACTACCCGGCAGTTGTAACAAAAGAGGCCAGAAGAATACTCGTCATAGGCGGGGCAGGATACATTGGATCGGCGCTGTTGCCAAAGCTTTTGGCCCGCGGCTATCAGGTGCGACTCTTAGATCTGTTTCTTTTTGGGATGGACCCTATCGCCAAAGTCATTGGCCATCCCAACCTAGAAATCATCCATGCAGATTTCAGGCACGTGGACAAAATTGTCCAGGCCATGCAAGGGGTGGATAATGTTATTCATCTTGGAGGCATTGTCGGCGACCCTGCGTGTTCCTTGGATGAGGAATTGACGGTTGAAGTGAATCTCACGGCGACGCGAATGATTGCAGAGGTCGCCAAGGGAAGTGGTATAAAGCGCTTCTGTTTTGCCAGTTCGTGTTCAGTGTACGGGGCAAACGATCAGATGCTAGACGAGCGGTCAGAGCTGAATCCGATTTCCTTGTACGCGCGGAGCAAATTGGCATCGGAGAAGGTCTTGATACAACTGGCCGATGAGGTCTTCTCGCCTGTCATCCTTCGTTTCGGTACGGTATACGGCCTTTCGGGACGCACGCGATTTGATCTGGTGCTCAATCTGCTGACCGCTAAAGCATTTGTTGAGAAAAAGATCACGTTGTTCGGGGGCGGCCAGTGGCGACCTTTCTTGCATGTTGATGATGCGGCCGTAGCTTTGATGAAGGCGCTTGAGGCGCCCACGGACCTGGTCCATGATCAGGTGTTCAATGTCGGTTCAAATGAGCAGAATTACCAAATTGCAGAGGCCGCACAAGTGATTCAATCATTGGTGGGGAAGGTGGAAATTACGGAGCGCGGAGCCGATGCGGATTTCCGGAACTATCGCGTAGACTTCTCAAAGATCACCAAAATGCTTGGCTTCATTCCGCGGTGGACCTTGCAAGAAGGAATCAAGCAAGTCATCGCCGCCCTGGAAACCAATGAAATCAAAGACTACCAGAACCCGATGTACAGCAATGTCAAATTTTTTAGCGAGGAAAGCAATTCCCGCCTCATTCAACGAGAGAATGGATGGGCCTCCGACTTGATCAACGAAGAAGTTATGTCGAAGCGAGGTCCTGCGGTTGATGCCACCGCGCCGGAAGATCATGAATTATTACCAGAGCATCCAAGAGTCCTACGGCGTAAAAAGCTTAAGTATGCTTAGAACCAGTTTTAGTCCATTAAGGGCTTTGACGGAGAAAGTCAGAAAAAGAACTTCGTGTCCGATAGTTTCATGTTATTTTTAACACCAGTATGCTGACAGACGTTGGCATAATCAGCTAGATTAGTTAGGGTTTTGACCTTAATCTATGGGTGTCCGAGAGACAGACTTGGAAGTATGTCGGGGCAATAGGGAATAGCTGGAGGAAGCGATGACTTATATTCTTGGAATATCAGCCTTTTATCATGACAGTGCGGCGTGTCTGCTGCGAGATGGAAAGATCGTGGCCGCGGCTCAGGAGGAGCGATTTACGCGCAAGAAACACGATCCGGCATTTCCGACGCAGGCAGTACGCTATTGCCTACAGGAAGGCGGTATCTCTTTAAGCGACCTCCGCTACATAGCGTTTTATGACAAGCCTCTGGTGAAGTTCGAGCGGTTACTTGAAACGTACCTCGCCTTCGTGCCGCGGGGTTTTCGTTCGTTCCTCACTGCCATGCCGATTTGGATGAAAGAAAAACTTTTGCTCAAGAGCCTCTTGCAAAAGGAATTACTCAATATAGGCGACAACCTGAAGAAATCCGACCTGCCTCAGATCCTGTTTGGCGAGCATCATGAATCGCATGCCGCGTCAGCGTTTTTCCCGTCGCCGTACAAGAAGGCAGCGGTTCTGTGCATGGACGGGGTGGGTGAATGGGCGACCACGTCCGTATGGCTTGGCGAAGACAACCGCCTTACGCCCCTCTGGGATATTCCATTCCCGCACTCATTGGGCCTCCTCTATTCGGCGTTTACCTATTATACCGGCTTTAAGGTGAACTCCGGCGAGTACAAGGTGATGGGACTTGCCCCCTACGGAGAACCGAAATATGTCAAGGCGATTTACGATTCCTTGATGGATCTCAAACCGGACGGCACGTTCCGCATGAATATGGAGTATTTCAACTACTGCACCGGCTTAACGATGACGAGCCGCAAGTTTGATGGCTTGTTCGGCGGGCCGCCCCGCCAGCCGGAATCCCCCTTGACGCAACGGGAGATGGACTTGGCCCGGTCAATCCAGGAAGTCACCGAGG
>JBBRRL010000242.1:0-4511 GCA_038200775.1 Nitrospirales bacterium | reverse complement strand
TCGAAGCCACCAGCATCAGGCCCCCGAATACAACGACCGCAACGGCAATGATCCACCCACGCACGAATGAGCGCAGCGTGGCCTGCAGGGCATGCTGGTAGAGCGCAATTGATGTCTTGACGATCCCAATCATGAGGAAAGTGACATGCTAGGGCGGGACAGCGCTATACTTTACCAGGCACGGCAAGCGCTTGCCGGATCTCACCGATAAGTCGCCGCTCGATCTCCGCAATCTCTTCATTTCCGGCAACCAAGACGCGCCCACCCTGCCCCATTTTCTCAAAGTCTGCTTTTATACTGATACGCGCGTGGTTCGAAGGCAGCGTCTGAATGGACACAAGATACTGGTTGCGAAACCCGGAAAGCTCCAGTGACGATGGAGACGACAGCTTGCGGTCCGTCACGTAGACTGCCTTCTGATCTGTCTTGACGCCCACCCGCATGGTATATCCATTCTTCACCAAAGTCTCCTCGGCGGCCTTGCATACCGCTGCCAGAGGGTGCGGGACGTCCTCGGATTGGC
This sequence comes from Nitrospirales bacterium, assembly GCA_038200775.1. Classification (GTDB taxonomy): domain Bacteria; phylum Nitrospirota; class Nitrospiria; order Nitrospirales; family NS-4; genus NS-11. The sequence goes on along the minus strand of JBBRRL010000242.1, from coordinate 3,988 downwards.
CGCCTTTTTCATCGACTCGAAAACTCTGCTCACCCTGGCTCTTTGTTGCCGAGATGAGCTGATTGTCCTTGGTGAGTTTACGGTTTTCCAAAAGCTGCGCCTGAAGCTTTGCGGCCGTCGCCTGGCGCTCCGCTTCAAGACGAACGGCTTCCTTTTTGGCCTCTCGCGCTTCTTGAGTCAAGAGGGTGGTCTGCTCCTGCAAAAATTTGCTCCCGTCCTGGATTGAGCTGACAATCGCTTCCTGTTTCGCGAGTTGATCACGTAAGTGCTCATTCTCTTCCTTGAGCGGCGAGTGATCAGGCTGGCATCCGGTTACAGTAATCAGAGCCGCCAGAAAGCACATATAACGCAGCAGTCGAAGCCGGGAGGCAGGCATATTGCCGCATATTACTCCTTAAGGCCCCAGACAGTAAACGCCCCGGGCCATAGTGTTGTCTCTCTGCCGCGCCGCGTTTACAATAACGCTGGAATCGAACTTTTGCTGTATCCAGTCATACTGCCACTGTCGCCTGAGTACGAATCCCTGGATGGCCCTCATCGCATGGAGGGACAACGGCAGGCGGCGCGGGAAGCTCTTGTTCAGAGTTGTAAGATAAGCGGCCGACCGTGCGGCCCCTTTGAAAAAGACGTGCACAATGTCCCGCTGCCGTTTGGGAGGTGGTACTGGTCCATCTCGCATAAGCCTCAGTTTGTCGCTGCGGTAGTTTCGGCAAATCCCGTGGGCATCGATATCGAGGAAATCGTCCCTCGAGAGAACGGCTTGTTTCGGTATGTGGCGGAAGACACCGAATGGGAGCTTGCCGGAAACCGAGAGTGGGAAACATTTTTTCGGTATTGGACGGCGAAGGAGGCGGTGCTCAAGGCAACTGGTGCGGGTCTGCGTGATCTAAAGAAAGTTCGGATCCAAAGCGTTCTCAGCTCTGATCGGCTGATTGTCGAGTATGGAAGCCGCCAGTGGGGGGTGCAACACTATCGATTTCAGAATCATCTCGCCTCCCTCACCCATGACGACAATGTCCATTGGACCGTGATTGATCGTTGACCTTCTGTCCGCTCAGTGCCGTCGAATGCCCTACGTTCAAGGCATGGCGATCTTCACGTCGTCGCCCTCCACTTGAACCTCGTATGTGTCCATTTTGATCCCTTCCTTGGTCAGGCAACTTCCATTCTTCACATTGTATTGCCAGGCATGCCAGGGGCAGGTCACCGTTTCTCCCTCTAATTCTCCCTCGCCCAACGGGCCCCCTCGATGTTTACAGATGTTATCGATCGCATAAAAAGTGCCGTCGACGTTGAAGACCGCCACCTCCTTCTCATTGACATTCGCGACTATGCCGGTCCCCGGGGCTACCTGAGAGACCGTCGCAACCTTTATATAACTCGGCATCGACTCTTCCTTTCTAGATTGTGCTTGGGTTAGCAATATATTGTTAAGGCTACCCCTCGTAGCCGCACGCGGTCAATCAGACTGTTTCCCCGTTGACCCGTTCGCGATCACCGGCTATGCTCAATTCATGGCTTCTTTTAGAAATGTTTTGTTTTCCCTTTCCAAGGCCTTGAGTGAGAGCCAACGTTGGGCCATCGATTCCTTCCCCGCCATTGTCCAACGCGCCAACGGTTATAGTGAGCATTGGGGCCTGCTCGAAGAGTCCCAGGATGAAGCGACCGGCGCCAGCCTTTGGCGCTATAATGTATACGGAGAGCCGGATATGGGCTTGGTTGTCGATCATATCACCCACGAATTGTCGGATGCGGTACTGCTGACGGAAACACACAGTATGCGGGAAGACTGCTTTTTCTTTGGAAGCGCGAACCGGGACCGGCCGGGACTACTCTCACACAAGGCCAGTGAGGAAGAGGCACGAGCCTCAAGTCATGCCAACGAATCCACGTCATGAAGGCTGTAGCGACGGTACTCCTGACGGGTATCCTTATTGGCGCCGCCGGTTTGTCATGGGTAGCGACCGCAACACCCCCCAGCTCCCAGGCGACTGTCGAAAGTGCGCTGGTCTCCGTCGCAAAGCATCTGTCGCCGCCATATGCTCTTTATCTCTTTGAATCACTCAACCGCCAAGTTCTGTCTAATGAACGTCTCATGGAGCGGGCTGATTCGCCGCTCAGTCCAATGTCAACGGATTCGCTTTGGGCCCTGGATATTATTTCACGCTCGATTTTAATTGAAAATCAAGACGGTCAGTACATGGATGTACGTCTGGTGCCGCCTTTCTTTATCGACATTGGCGAACGCTATTTTAGCGTCTCACACTACTGGCCGGATCGCGATATTACTCTTGACTCTCGGCGTGAGCATCTTGCTGCGTGGTATGCGGCCTACCTGATGCTCCTTGTGGCAAATGAAACCCAGGATGAAATTGCGCGTGTGTTGCAGAATGGAGTTTTTGACCGTCCCCCGGAAGGACTCCAGGCGGGAGGGCCATCACTCGTGGACCGGCTTCATCAGGAAAAAGTGTTGAGCGAGGAGGCGTACCAGCTGGTACACATCCAAAGAAAAGGGCTGGCAGGCCGGGAGAGTCTTCAGTTTCCAGCCTATATGGATCAGTGGAAGGCCAAGATCTCACAAGCCTACGGGCTGAATTAATCGACCGACCCTCCACCGGTAGGCTATCCAAATCCACATGGCGAGCAGTCCGAACCAACCCGCGCCCGCCACGCGCCCGGCTATGAGCGTATCCGACGACAGCACGCCCCATCGGCTGAAGATATTCGTCCAGTCGTGTTCACCTCCGCCCACCAGTGGAAGCAGTTGGGCGCGGGCGTCCGCCATGTATCGGGCAATGTTAAAAAAGTTTTCAAAAAGCCAGGCACCGGCAACTGCGAATCCCCCAGTTTCCCGCTGCATCCAGAAGGATCCTAACGCGACAATCGGAAACACAAGTTGTCCGAGCGTTCCGCCATATAGCCCCAGCGTCGGGCCAAAGAGTCCAAAAAGCGGGTGCCCAGCCTCGTGAAATACCAGGTTGGCGTGGTCTATGAAGATAAATCCATCTTTGTCTGTCCTCAACAGGTAGACCAGGGTTCCGAATCCGAGTGTGGTCACCGCCAGATGCCAAGCCGACACTCTCTTCCAGGGAACATCGGCGATGGCCCGCACAGTTTCAATGACGGAGATGGCCGAGTCAAAGGCGTTCATTTGCCTAGTAATATACACCTATCCAACCTTCTCCGACACAATTCAGCGGCAACATTGCGGCGCGGACTACAGGTTGAGTGGAAGAATGCGAATGACAACTAGCTAGATGACGGGCTCTTCCGAGGCTGGCAGGGATGGGACGTAGCGTTCCGCGTGCGGGGCCTCGGCCTTTCGGGGGAAACGCTCCTCCAATAAGATATACAGCGTCGGCACGAGGAACAGAGTGAGCGCCGTCGAGACACTGAGCCCGCCGATGACAGCCCGCGCCAGAGGAGCATTGGTCTCCCCGCCAGTACCGAGACCCAGCGCCATCGGCAAGAGGCCGAAAACCGTGGCCAGGGATGTCATCAGGATGGGACGGAGTCGTGTCCTGGCTGCCTGAACCACCGCCGGATGCAACTCCGTCCCGCGGCGTCGCAGGACATTTGTGTAATCCACCAAGAGCACACCGTTCGAGACGACGATTCCGAGCATCATAATGACGCCCATAAACGATGTTGTTGATAAGGTCGTGCCGGTGAGAAACAGCATGACAATGACGCCGGGAAACCCAAGAGGGATGGAGAACATGATGATAAAGGGATCCATCAGCGACTTGAACTGCGCGGCCATCACCATATAGACAAGCACCAGCGCCAGGACCGAGGCAAAAAGCAGCCCCTTAAATGTCTCGCGTTGCTGCTGGATTTGCCCTGCCAGGCGCACGCTAAAGCCTTGCGGAAGGCGGAGCTCAGCGAACCGCTTTTCAAGATCGGCGGCAATCGCACCGAGGTCGCGGCCGACTGGATTGCCGGTGACATGCACCACCCGTTGAAAATACTTCCGCTCGATGCGGAC
>JBBRRL010000241.1:0-4522 GCA_038200775.1 Nitrospirales bacterium | reverse complement strand
TCGGTCGGCTCGCGGACCCGGACGAGATCGCCGCCGTGATCGCCTTCCTCTGCTCCGACCGCGCGAGCTACGTCACCGGCGCCGCGTGGAGCGCCGACGGCGGCACTGTCCCGATCATCATCTAGCCTACGGGAGGCTGTGGCGGAGCTGACCGGAAGCGTGGTCGGCTACATCACGTGTCGCTTGGTGAACAGATTCGAAGGGACTATCGAACTCCTGGGCGTGGATCCTGCCGCAGCGGGAAATTCTGTCGGAAGGGCGCTCGTGCTTGAGGCATTGCAATGGTTCCGGTCGCGCGGTATCCACAGCGTGGAGGTGGTGACCCAAGGTCGAAATTACCCCGCTCAGCGCTTGTACCAACGGTGCGGATTTGTCACAAAGAAAACGGAGCTCTGGTATCACAAATGGTTTCAAGGTTGAACATTGTCGCCATCATTCAAGCTCGGATGGGATCACGACGGCTTCCTGGAAAGGTCATGATGGACGTCGCTGGTAAACCCCTCCTGATTCATGTCATCACGCGCGCCCAAAGCATTCGAGGCATCGATCGCGTTGTCCTGGCCACTACAGTGTGTGAACAAGACCAACAACTGGTCAGGACCGCAACGGAGTGCGGAATTGAAACATTTACGGGTAGTGAACTGGATGTTTTGGATCGGTATTTCCAGGCAGCGGTAAAATTCTCGGCGGGTGCCGTTGTTCGCATCACCGCAGATTGTCCATTGCTTGATCCTTTCGTATCCAGCGCCGTTGTAGAAGCATTTCGGACGGGCGATTACGACTACGTCTCTAATGTGCATCCGCCGACGTTTCCCGATGGTTTGGATACGGAGGTCCTATCGTTTGAAGCTTTGGAACGGACGTGGAAGGAAGCTTCACTGCCAGCGGATCGTGAGCACGTGACGCCCTTTATCCGGAGGCATTCGGAGAATTTTAAAGTCAGCAATGTGGTGAACGACCGGGACTGGTCACATTTGCGATGGACGGTGGACGAATCGGCCGACTTGAGATTCGTTCGAGCCGTATATGAGCAATTATACAGTGAGTCCCAGATGTTCGGCATGCCCGAGGTACTGAAACTCCTAGAAGACTTTCCAGAGCTCAACAATATGAATGCGCAGTATTCACGAAATTCCACGCTGCCTCCGAACTGTCTAGCGAAACCATCAAGCCGATTGGGAGCGTCCTCATAAACTCGAACCACCGCGTGTACAATTGATCAAGATATGACTTCTGCATTTCGCTTCTCTAAATCTGCCGCACAATTCCGCGACCGCGCGCACGCTGTCATACCTGGCGGCGCACATACGTATTCTCGCGGTGATGATCAATTTCCGCTGAACGCGCCGACGGCCTTTGTCCGGGGAAAGGGCGGGCGGGTCTGGGATATCGACGGCAATGAATATGTTGATTGGGGAATGGGCATCAATAACGTCTTGATCGGTCATACTGAGGACGTGATTGATGATGCGGCGGTGAAGGCCATCCGTAATGGACAAGCCTTCTCGCGAGCGACGCCCTTAGAAGTGTCTGTGGCGGAGAGTCTGACCTCGCTATTCTCCGGCATGGACATGGCGAAGTTTGCAAAGAACGGCTCCGATGGAAACTTGGGCGCGATTCGGTTATCCAGAGCTATCACAGGTCGTGATGTTATTGCCTTTGACAGCACTGCGCCCTTTCTAGGTATCCATGACTGGTTCATCGGCAAAACGATTGTGAATGCCGGTGTACCGGTGGATATCCAAAAACTTAGTGTGCCGTTTGTCTACAACGACACCGAGAGCGTGGAACGCGTATTTGCGGAACATCCCGGCCAAATCGCTGCGGTTATCCTGGAAGTGTGCCGCGAAATAAGACCGACGCCTGGATTTCTGGAAACAATACGGCGGCTATGCGACCAGGACGGTGCGTTGCTCATATTTGATGAGATAGTGACGGCATTTCGGTACGCGCTGCACGGTGCGCATGGCTTGTTTGGCGTCGTCCCCGACTTCATGTCTGTGGGAAAGGGTGTCGGCAATGGATACGCGCTTGCCGCGATTTTGGGAAAGCACGAATACATGGATCGAGGTGGAATTCGTCACGGACAGGAGCGCGTGTTCTTTCTCTCTACCACAAATGGTCCGGAGCAGTCAGCGCTGGCAGCAGGGCTGGAAGTCATTAGGTTCTATCAGCAACATGATGTGATTGGTCACTTGTACCGAACTGGCCAGCAGCTTATCGACGGCCTGGCGAAGGCCGCAGCCAGTCATGGGATTACGGACTACCTGTCAGCAACCAGTGACTTTGGCTGTCGGCCCATGCTGAAGTTTCTAGGTCCATCGAAGGAGCCATCAACAGAGTATCGCACATTATTTTTGCAAGAGATGGTAAAGGCAAATGTCTTCATGGGCTGGATCTGTCCGTGCTTTCGGCATGGCGATTCCGAGATCAGCCAGACGTTGGAGGCCTTCGATCGGGCCTCCGCTGTGTATGCACGTGCGCTTGAAGCCAGATCTGTAAAGAGATTTCTCCAAGGGCCCGCCACCAAGCCGGTGTTCCGCAAATATAACTGAAGCACGTACAAGCAGAATGACGGACAATTGACGGGGTTTGGATGCTCTTGATGGGAGACCATCGGCACCACACGAGTGCTGACCCGAGTCACTACGACAGAACGAATTGGTGTGGCTGGCCACTTCCACCTAACTGCTGTTGAACAGGGCGGTGGTTTTCCAGCACGTCATCCCAGGCTATTTGCCTGAAAGAAAGAGTGAAGCGACAAGGGGATACTACATACGAAGACGAACTCTAGAAATTGAAAATATTGTCAGGTTGCCCAGCAAATGATTGAAAGAAAAGACTTAAAAAGCTTTGTGGTGTTATTCCGATCATTTTCAAAGCCTTATTGGGGCATGTTGACTTTTCTCATGGCGGTCAGTATGACTGCCGGCTTTTTAATGTCCTTGAGGCCTTTGATCCTCGCCCCGGCCATGGATTCCGCGTTCTTGACCGCCACGTACCCGGCCGGATCGCTAAGAGAGTTGAATCTCAACAATCTGGGGGCCACGATATTAGCCTTACTCGGCATCGATCCTGGCATCAGCAAATTCTACTTGTTGTGCGCCATCGTGCTGTTATTCGTCGGCATCGTGATGGTATCCGCAGGTATGAATTTCCTCGCTCTTCAATTGATGCGATGGATACGGACGGGGGTCGCAAATGATATTCAGTCCTCGATGTACAAGCACGTCCTCTCGTTGTCCATGCCGTTTTTCGTCAAGCAGCGCGGGGCCGAACTGCCGAACCGTTTTGTCTTAGATGTTGTCCAGACGGCGCAATCCTTTGATCCCATCATCAGAGGGTTGTTAGAATCGACCATCCAGATTGCGATTTACGGCATCATCCTCATCAAGACAGACACCTATATGGCCTTCACTGTCGGCGGCGTGATCCTTCTGCAGATGTCGATCACGCGATACTTGCAATATAAGGTGCGTTCCCTTACCGCTCAATCATTCGATACATACTCCCGGATCGGAAGTCTGGTCCAGGAAGCAGTGCAAACAATCCGAGTCGTCAAATCCTTCTGCGCAGAACGATTTGAGCATGGAAGACTGCTCCGAGAACTGCGAGACCTCAAGATCAATTCCTTGTTGTTCGGGTTTTACAAGAATAGTGAAACGCCTCTTCGTGATGTTGCCAATGGGATCGCGATCGGTGCGATTCTATTGGTGGCTTTTTCATCGCTGTCAGCAGGGCAGCTGACAGCATCGGGTTTTGTGATGTTCGTGCTGATCGCGAGCCAGGCCATCATTCCGTTCTCGAAAATTGGCGAAGCCCTTGTCCAGTTGCAGATGTTCCTCGGTGCGTCGACATCTGTCGTCGAGATCTTGAACGTCAAACCGACCCTGATGGACGGGGATCTGGAAGCGAAACCTTTCCAGGCAAGATTGTGTCTTGAGAAAGTCTCATTCAGCTATCAGCCGGGGCTTCCGGTGTTGCACGACATTAACCTTGAGATTCCTCGTGGCGCTATGGTCGCGATCGTGGGCCCAAGCGGAGCAGGCAAATCCACATTGGCCGACTTGGTGTTGCGCCTCTACGATCCGACTTCCGGTGTCGTCACGTACGATGATGTGGACGTCCGAAATTACCGGCAGGACAGCTACAGGCGGCATTTCGGTGTCGTGCCTCAGGAGTGTTTGCTCTTCAATGCCAGCATTACCGATAACATTGCATACGGGCGCACGGTCGACGGGGATGAGGTGCGGCGCGCGGCAGGGATTGCGAACGCGGAGGAGTTCATCCACCAGTTCCCGCAGGCTTACGACACCGTCGTCGGTGACCGGGGAATCCGCCTCTCGGGAGGACAAAGACAACGAATTGCCCTTGCCCGCGCCATGTACGGACACCCTGAGATTCTTGTCCTGGACGAGGCCACAAGCTCGCTGGATAGCGACTCCGAGGAACATGTTCAGTCGGCGATCGATCGGGTGACCAAAGAGATCACCGCCATTGTCATCGCGCATCGCCTGTCGAC
>JBBRRL010000240.1:0-4526 GCA_038200775.1 Nitrospirales bacterium | reverse complement strand
GGCACCGCCGCATTTCTCCGCCCCGCAAGATCGAACGGTGCCGAAAGGCCGCGACCCACCCCGCCGCTGCCCACCGGCCCGCCACTGCCCACCGGACCGCCTGGCCCTTCTGCGATTGGCGGAAGCATCTCCTTCACGGACTTGCCTTGCCCGATCGGCGACAGCATCGTCTTCCCGTCCTCGCCTTGCCCGATCGGCGGCAGCATCGTCTTCCCGTCTTCGCCTTGCGCGATCGGAGCCAGGTCGGATACCTGCACCGTCCGAAGCACCATCACGTCTGCGCGCCCTCGTGCCACGCCATCGGCTGGCATGGGCCCTGTTACCATGAGGGGCGCACCCGTTCCGCTGATTGTTGCTGACTGCCCGGATCCGACAGTTAGGGATCGGCCACCCGACACGGCGATCGTGACCGTTCCACTATCAACGGTGATCCGTGTGGTATCCGGTGCCTCAACGGACACCGCGAACCGACTCCCCCGCGACGTTAATACGCCGTTGCCAAATTTCACCTGCACCGCTCCTCGTTCCGCGAACGTGTAGAGCTCGCCGGAGAAAAGCCGGACACTCACACCATCGGCCATGTTTGGCAGCGGCACCACCCTCGCGTCGTTGTTCGTCAGCGACGCCTTGAGCGCGGAATCAACAGGTGCAAAAGCTGCGCCGGGCAACGCGCCGACCGCGTGGCGCACTTCCGTGAACGCGAGATCGCCTCGAACAAAAAATGCAAGCGTCCCCGGCCGGCCCCACTCGAGTCTTGCCCATCCGCCTTCCCCCGTCTTTACCCTGCTCCCCACCCCCAGAGACATCCCCGCCGTAAGCGCTTCAAAACCCACAGCACCCGCAGGTGCAAATTCCGCACGATGTACCGCCACCGGCACGATTTTCTCCTCGGTGGCAGCCCTCGCACCAAGGCTGAGACACGCAATGATTCCGGCAACAAAGCATTTCACAAAATTCAGGACGGACGAGTGTTCGAGGAAATTCATCCCACGTTCATATCGGAACCCCAAAAACGCCTCAATCAGCCGCATTCCTATCTTGCCATAGGCACCGCCCCTATGACATCTACGACGCCATGGCGTTGCTCCATTGATTATCGATGATCTGCGGGCGGCAAACGTCAGCAAATTCCGGGCCATGAGGCCCGGGTGATTTGCAAGCCAACTATCGCTGCCAGCGAATGAAATCGGCGAGGAAGTCTGCATCGGATTTGCGTGAGCGATAGCTGTAGGTTATTGGAATCTCCAAGGACCCGTACGCCGAAGTAACTTAATGAGGAGGCACGGCCACTTCTCGCTTTAAGCAACGAGATAGTTAGCAGAATTTATCCAGATACGGCCATCTGGCGAGGAACGCGAAGCTCCCTTGTATCAATTCAGTATCAGATGAATTGAGGTTCTGCGCCTGCCGTGGGAAAGATGCGTATGATTTTGGGAAGGAAGAGGCCGGTCTGCGAATCTGACATAAGGAGCCTCGTTTGTGGACGACGCATCTCGTGCCCAGCAGGCCTGACCCCGCAATGAACCGCCCGCCCGTGCGACTCAGCGAAGGGTTGGCCGATCAATCCCGACATCCCCAAACAGGTGACTACGTACAATTGCAGCGAAGCGATCTGCAACGGAAAATCGACTGTCGCGTGCAACGCGATCCCCGCGAGTGCGAGACCGATGGAAAAAAGCAAACATCGCTCTTCATACGAGCGAGCCGAATCGATGGAACGAAAAAAACAAACCGACATCCCCCTGAAAAACAGAACCGCCCAGGCAATCGCACCAAGCCATCCCCATTCAAGCACTGTCTGGAGATAGTCGTTGTGTGCAAACCGCCAGATACCGGCAATCGAGGCACCCAAAAAATGCGTATAGTGTGGAAATGCGATCTCGAACGTTCCCGGTCCGAATCCCCAGAAACCCGCATCGGGCAACATTTTCACGCAGGCGGACGCCGCGAGCAGGCGGGGGTTATCTGCACTCAGTTGCTGCGGGAGAAGCGTCCACTTCTGAGCCGCCATCTGCCAACCTGCGGAACTGATGATCGCACCAACCGCGAGGATGCTCAATATTGCTGATAATGCGCGCACCCAGTTCCATCGGATTGTTGGAATGGAGGAACGGCGCATCCATACGGCACAGGCAAGCGCAAGGACGCACATGATTGCAAAGGCGGCGCGGGAGGCGTTGATGAACGCACCCGCAAGGCAGATACAGAGCGTAGGAAGCGCCAAAGCGCGTTCCGCACCCGAGCAGTTCCCCCGGTGCGCACACCACGCGGCTCCAGCAGCGATCGGCAGCACCAGATTGATAAAGGCGCCCGCGTTTCCAGAGTAATAGTAAGTCGCAAAAAACAGGCTCGTCGTCGGCTTGCCCGTCCAGAAGATCGCGTGAGCACCGAATGCACGCTCGGTAATTCCAAAAAGCACCACGGACGCTCCCGCGATCATGATCGTCTGCCGGATTCGCCGCCGCCATACCGATCTTTGCGCAAGGTCGCCGACGTAGAGCAACATTCCGAGAAGCGCAGTAACCCGCCACATCATCATCACTGATACAGGGTTGTCCACGGTGCCCGGTCCATTCCCCCACCATGAGGGGACCGGCTGAAATATTCGGTCTGTGGGATCGTGACGAAAATGAGCGTTCAGCGCCATGAGCCATCCCTGAACGAGCAGCCACATCACACAGACAACAGTTACCCGGTTAAATCTCGGTGATTTCCAAACCGCCACCCTTCCCATCAACCATAATGCAAATATAAGTCCGCAGCCAGCATTCAGCAGCGCAATCGCCCACTCCGGAGTGCAACCGTATGCCCATGGTGCGCAAAACAGTGCGCAAAGAAAGAGCCACCGTGAAAATTCAATCAGCGAATTGGATATTGCCTCAGCCAACGGCCGCAATTTCTGGAATGAGAACGATCCACCGTTTGGCTTAGAACTGAGCATGATTGATGTTCAAAGAAGGCGGAACGAGGCGGTGAAAATTCACCCATTCACGTTCTACAAACTCAAAAAACTCATGCCGGAAACGCGGCATGGAGAAACATTCCGCGTGGCGCCGGATCGTGCCCTCGTCGAACTTCAAATTCTCAAATTTCAGAATAGCGTCACATATACTTCCGACGGTCTGCTCGTTAAACAGCCATCCTGTCCGGCCCGGTATCACCGTCTCCGCAGTTCCACCTTTTCCGAAAGCGATTACCGGCGTGCCGCACGCCTGGGCTTCCACTGTCACGATTCCAAAATCCTCTTCCGCTCCAAAGATAAAACCTCTCGCCTGCTGCATATAGTGCGTCAGGGCTTCCGCCGATTGCTGTCCGAGCATATGAACATTGGCAGTAGCCGTACGTTTGATTTTTGCGAACTCCGGGCCGTCCCCGATGACGATAAGCGTCTTGTCCGGAAAGGCTGCAAACGCCTCCACAATTAACCCCACTTTTTTGTACGGTACCAAGCGGGAAACGGTCAAATAGTAGCCCATTTTTTGTCCATTGGGCCGGAAACTTTCCGTATCGACAGGCGGATGAATCACCTCTGCATTGCGTCCATACACCTTTCGTATCCGCCGGGCTACAAACTCCGAATTGGTAGCGAATTGATTTACGCCCGCTGCGGTCCGATAGTCCCACAGCCGCAAGTAGTGCAGAAGAATGCGCACCAATAGGCTGGACACGCCCTTGGTCATTCCAGCTTCATGCAGGTAAGTTCCCTGCATGTCCCACGCATATCTTATCGGTGAGTGGCAATAACAAAGGTGAAGTTGATCAGGCCCCGTAATCACCCCCTTCGCCACGGCATAACTGCTGGAAATCACGAGGTCATATCCGTGAAGGTCAAACTGCTCAATCGCCAATGGCATCAGCGGAAGATAGGACCGATAGTGCTTCCGAACAAACGGCAGCCTTTGTATAAACGACGTTGTCACCAGCTTATTCTGGAGAAAGTCTCGCTGACCATTCGGTATAAAATCAAGAAGTGACCATACGTCTGCCTCCGGGAATACCTGAAGGATTTGTTCCAGGACCCGCTCCGCTCCCCCATAAAGCGGCAGCCAGTCATGTACGATAGCTATTCTCGGATTGCCCTCCAAGAGGGCGCGGTGTCTGTAGTGTTCCATAAATTAGGACAAGCTAGCGGTTCTGCGCCGTGTGTTCCGCATTGTATCGCGGACGCCGGCGCTACTCATTTCTTCAAAAACTTTGCATTGTTTGCGATGCGGCACCATACGAAGCAAGCAATGCTTGTAGCGACAAATATGCGGATGAATGTCTCAGACGGCAGCGGGGTCTTGCCTCATCGTCGTATGTTCTCCATAATCAACGGTCCCGCGTGAGGGATTGCCGGTCGAAAGCAGACGTTCGTATACATCCTCCACTTTTCGGGCACCGTTCGATGCAAGGAAGGCGTGTCGGACATGGTGATGGCCAGCGAGTCCCAACCGCCGCGCAGCGTCCGGGTTCTGGATCAGAAACAGCAGCGCATCAGCGAGGGCGCCAGAGTCTCCCATTGGAGTGAGTAATCCATTTTTTCC
>JBBRRL010000239.1:0-4537 GCA_038200775.1 Nitrospirales bacterium | reverse complement strand
GGCGCTCTCTGCGATACCACCATGGTCGGGCAGACGTGCGGCGAGACCCAAGGGGGAGTCTCCGGCCCGAGCGATCCAGCTGGAGTGATCGCACAGCATACCTCCTTCGATTTCGTCGGAGCACCAAATACGTCCGCGATTGCGGGCGGCAGCGGCAACGTCGCAGTCACCGCTTCAGCCAGCGCTGACTTTGGTCTGTTGCGGGCATCGGCGACTGCCAGCAATTTCTACCCGAATGGCACAGTCCCTGTTCCGCTTGCCACAGCGCGCGCAGTGACGAGATTCTCCGATAGCGGACCCGTCACCTCGGGTAGCCTGGCGACCGGCTCGCCCGTCCTCGCACAAGCTGTCCTCGACGTGGATGGAAGTTTCACCGGCGACGGTGAAAGCCCTATACGATTTTTCCTTATCAGCAACCTGCAGGGACTGCTCGTCAACTACGCAAACACTCTCCTTGTCGGACATCCGACGGACTTTGAGCAGTTCAATTTGGCGGTGACGGTCGGCGAGGTGCTTGACGTCATTCTCGAACTGCGGGCCTCCGCCAATGCAGGACAAGGTCAATCTACCGTACAACAAAGCTCATCTGCCAACGTCGGCCAGTCGGCGCATCTCAATTTTGATTTCATTACTCCAGGCGTGAGCTTTGCCCCAATCAGTGGCCACGACTATACGAGGAGCTCACAGGCGACCACACCAGTGCCAGAGCCCGGATCGATCGCCCTTCTTGCGGTTGGAGTGGCGGGCTTAGCTTTTGCGCGGCGGAAGCGTTCCGTCTAGCACCAGGCTTTCTTGCCTCGTTTTTGAAGTTTTCTCCATTCTGATTCACTTCTTGTTTGCGCCACGTCGCGTCGCTGGCCAAGGCGTTCGACCATCCGGCCTGCCACAAATGCAGCGCGGACACTTGGGGACTGATCCAAAAATTCACGGATATGTATCTCGGCCACCACAGCGTCATGGTGCACGCCGAGGACATCCTGGAATACTTTTGCCTGCGCGATAAAGCGCGTAGCCATCCTTCCCGAGCACGTTTCGGCGAGCTCCGCGGCATATCGGGCGCGCTTGGTTTTAATGCGCAGCCGGTGCAGCTCCGCATCCGTCGGTGAGCCTCCCAGTTTCTCCCTCGCCTTCCGGAGCTTTGCGAATTCTTCGGCGGCAATCTCGACAAGGCTGACAGTAGATGCCACGACAGCAGGCTCTTGTGCCGCCTGGAGCAGTTTCCCAAGGAGTTCGAGGTAGCGGTGCGACCTCAACTCGCCCATCAGCATCTGCTGGGTTTTATCCCGATCGGTCCGCAGGCGCTGAACGAATTGTTTCAAGGGCCTACGGTCTCGTGCTTCCACTGCCAGGGCTTCCTTCAGAAAGTAATCTATCTGGACGTCAAGGTCACGGGCTCGTCCGAGCATCTCACCCAGCCAGGCCAATTCGGTTCGGAGACTCTCTGCCCATTCGGGAATCAGTAGTGGCCGGGCCGCCCGGAGAATTGCCCGCAGTCGCCTCACCGCCACCCGCATCTGGTGAACATCCTCAGTCTCCCCCCCCAGTCTCGTCCCCGGATCATGCGAGCGAAGAGCTTCCACTTGCTGGGCGAGTCTGTACTTCAGATGCTCCGCAACTGGCGCATCCGTAGGAGGCGGATCAGGCGGCTCGGGTGCTGAAAGCTCCAACGCACGAAATAATTTGGGCCGTCCATCATGGTCGCTCGCACCCGCTTTACGCAGCATCTTTTCAAGACGCCTGATCGGATCGCCCTTTCCATTCAAGAGCTCAATCTCGACTTCGCGAAACTTTTGCACGACGTGACCGTCCTTCAACACCCGAATGGCATCGAGGAGCACGTCAGCGCGCGCGCCGTTGCGGTCAGATATCCGCATGCCTGTTCGCCAGGTGCGCATCTTCGCGACCGGTACTAACTCAGCCCCTTGAAGGCGAATCATCAAGAGATCCTGTAGTTCGGGCGGAGGTAATCCTGCTTGTCCGGCGATCTGAATCTCTCGGCGCGCCTGGTCCATTGGCAGCTTCAGTTGCCATACCCCTTTGCCGTGTTCAGTCCGGTGACGGAGCGTAATTCTCGCACGAGTCAGCCTGTAGTTGGACGTATCGTAATATGTGGAGGTCAACACGCGCAGGGGTAGGCGCTCTCCTCCCAGTACAGGCAATCGGAAGTCTTCATCGACATTGAGCTTCGTTTCTTGCTCTATTGTCGCCTTGATAGAAGTGTGGGAAGGTTTTCGGGGTGAACTAGATGCTGATTGGCCCATGGCTGAAACGTTTCCGCTTACTTGTCAGACAAGCATTCTCCATTGGGACAGGAAAAATCAATCCTGCAGCAGTCATCTGCATCCGGCAGAAAAAGGGGACAGGCAACTTTTCCGTTTAAAATAATAGGGGATCGGCATCACCATCGCTGCTTTCAGGTTGGAAAAGTAGCCTGTCCCCGTCAGTCGATTTTATCCAGCTTGATGTGCAGTTCTTTGAGTTGCTTCGGGTCTACCGGCGAGGGGGCTTCGGTCATGAGGCATTGCGCCTTCTGGGTCTTGGGGAAGGGAATGACGTCCCGAATCGAATCTGCCCCGCCGAGCAACATCACGAGGCGATCCAGTCCAAAAGCAATGCCTCCGTGAGGCGGCGCGCCGTATTCCAGCGCTTCCAGCAGAAAGCCAAACTTTCCCATGGCTTCTTCTTTACCAATTCCGAGCAGGTCGAACAGCTTACTTTGGATGTCTCGACGGTGGATGCGGATGCTGCCGCCGCCGACTTCGTTCCCGTTCAGCACCATGTCATAGGCCTTCGCACGCGCCTTTAGAGGCGCGGAGTCCAGGAAGGTTAGATCCTCGTCACGCGGCGCCGTGAACGGATGGTGCATGGCCACAAACCGCTTCTCTGCCTCGTCATAATCCAACAACGGGAAGTCGATGACCCACAGCGGGCTCCAGGCGTCTTTGGGGATCAGATTCAGTTCCTCCGCCAGCAATAGCCTCAACCGTCCCAGCACGTCGTACACGATCCGGGGCTGGTCCGCTCCAAAGAGGATGAGATCGCCGGGCTCCGCCTGCGGCAATGCCTTCAAAAGCGCGGCCGCGTCCAAGAATTTCGCGATTACGGATTCGAGTTGCCTGTCTGCGGTGACTTTCACCCATGCCAATCCCTTGGCTCCGAAAGACTTCGCTTTCTCTCCCAGGGCATCGATCCGGCTTCGCGGAAAACTGCCGCCTCCCTTGACGATAAGAGCCCTCACGATACCGCCTTTGGATCCGGTCTCCTTAAATACCTTGAACTCCGTAGCAGCGGCGAATTGCGTAAGATCATGAAGCGGCATGTCGAACCGCATATCAGGCTTGTCTGACCCGCAACGCTCCATCGCTTCTTGATAGGTCAACCGGGGAAACGGTGTTTTGAGTTCAGCCCCTCTCGTATTCTTGAAGAGTTGCGCGATCATGTTTTCTGACATTTCCATGACCTGCTCGCGGCCTACGAATGACATTTCAAGATCGATCTGCGTGAACTCAGGCTGGCGATCGAATCGTAAGTCTTCATCGCGGAAGCATCTGGCGATCTGATAATAACGATCCAACCCGCCCACCATCAGAATCTGTTTGAACAGCTGCGGCGACTGCGGCAAGGCGAAGAACGTCCCGGGGTTGACGCGGCTCGGCACCAGATAATCACGCGCTCCCTCTGGGGTACTTCGCGTGAGGATCGGTGTTTCGACTTCAAGAAACCCGTGTTGATTCAGAAATGACCGGACGCCGTGGGCGACATCGTGGCGTAACGTCAGCAAACGCTGCATTCTCGGCCGGCGCAGGTCCAGGTATCTGTACTTGAGGCGAAGCGCATCGGTGATCTCGGCACTATCATCGATCACGAATGGCGGGGGCTTGGCCTCTGCGAATATCTCAAGCTCGGATACAAGGACTTCGATCTCGCCGGTCGCCAAGTTCGGGTTCTCCGAGCCCGCTGGCCGTAGTGATACCTTACCCGTCACAGCAATGATGTCTTCACTGCCAAGACTCTGGCCCTGTGCATGCACCTCGGGAAACTTCTCTGCACTGAAGACAATCTGGGTCAATCCGTAACGATCGCGAAGATCAATGAAGACAACGCTGCCGTGGTCCCGACGCCCGTGTACCCATCCCATCAGGCGGACGAGGCTGCCCGCATTTACCGCGCGCAACTCCCCACACGTGTGGGTGCGGGGCCTCATGACGCCACGGTTGCTCTCATTCTCAACCTCCGCGGACTTTTTTTCGATCTCGGGGCATCCCATACCCGGCGAGGGGAAGGAGAGCTGATAGGGGTAGCAGGCGACGCGGCGGCCTCCCTGAGGCGATGGATCTCGGAATCGGTCAAAAAACGATATTCACCGGCAGGCAAGGAGCCGAGCGACAACGGTCCGAAGCGCAGGCGCTTGAGTTTGATAACTGGATGGCCGACGGCCTCCAGCATTCGTTTCACTTGATGCGTTCGGCCTTCAAAGATCGTCAGTTCGATCCAAGAATTCTCCTGGACCTTGCGAACCTTTTTGACGTGGGCCGGC
>JBBRRL010000238.1:0-4574 GCA_038200775.1 Nitrospirales bacterium | reverse complement strand
GGCGTTTAAAGGCTATCGTGTTCGCGATCGCGTGTACCATCACACGCTCTGCACGTCAATTAACGAAGCCGTCGTCCATGGCATCCCATCCACGCGTACGCTTAAAGATGGCGATATTATCGGATTAGATCTTGGCGTCATCGTCGACGGGTACTATGGAGATGCAGCCATCACAGTGCCGGTTGGAAACATCTCTCCGGCAATCCAGCGTCTTTTGGCCGTGACGGAAGAGGCCCTCCATAAAGGGATCGCCCAGGCTATTGTCGGGCATCGCATCTCTGATATTTCACATGCGGTGCAAAAGCACGCGGAAGCCGCCTCTTTTTCAGTCGTGACTGAATTTGTCGGGCATGGCATCGGGCGGCGGCTTCACGAGGAGCCTCAGATTCCCAACTATGGCGAGCCGGGTAAAGGCCCTCGCTTAAAACAAGGCATGGCGCTCGCGATTGAGCCGATGATAAACATGGGCCGTCCGGAGACGCGCTGTCTGGAGGATGGCTGGACAGCGGTCACTCGTGACGGCAGTCTTTCGGCCCATTTTGAGCATACGATCGCGGTCACGGAGACAGGTCCCAGGATCTTGACCAAACTCTGAAGGGGCACGGTGTTCCCGAACGCATGGCCAAGGAAGACATCATTGAGGTTCAAGGAACGGTCGCTGAGACCCTTCCGAATGCCATGTTCAGGGTGACACTCGACAATGGCCATAAAATCCTGGCGCATATTTCCGGGAAGATGCGAATGAACTTCATTCGCATTCTGCCTGGAGATAAGGTGACCGTGGAGCTTTCACCATACGATCTGACGCGAGGGCGAATTACGTATCGCTTTAAGTAGCACCCTGCCTGAGGCGACCTCTGGTCACCTGTGGCAGAGGTCGAAGGGCAAGTGGCCGAAAGAACGCTAAGGGTAAGAAGGTGAGGGGGAGATGAAAGTGAAATCGTCCGTGAAGCCGATCTGTTCAAAGTGCAAAGTCGTCCGGCGCCGGGGCATTGTGCGAGTACTGTGCGCGAATCCGCGACACAAACAGCGGCAGGGATAGCACCGCTTAACAGGAGAAGACATATGGCGCGCATTGCCGGAGTTGATCTTCCACGGGACAAGCAGGTTCACATCGGCCTGACCTATATTTATGGGATCGGGCGGCCGCTGGCAGGGCGAATTCTTAAAAAGGCTGGGGTCGGAGAGCAAACCCACGTGAAAGATTTGCGTGAGGACGAAGTCGTAAAGCTTCGTGAGATCATCGAGCGCGAGCATAAGGTTGAAGGAGACCTACGTAAAGAGGTCTCGATGAATATTAAGCGGCTCGTGGATATCGGGACGTATCGCGGACTGCGTCATCGCAAAGGTTTGCCGGTGAGAGGACAGCGAACCAAAACGAATGCGCGGACCCGAAAAGGCCCCAAAGGAATGGGCAAGGCGCGAAAAACACCGATGCGGTCGATGTAAGGGAGAGCGTACATCATGGGCGTCAAGAAAGGTAAAAAGCGAGAACGCAAGATCGTGCAAAGCGGGGTCGCGCATATCCAGGCCTCGTTCAATAACACGATTGTCACCATCACAGACATGGGGGGGAACACCGTGGTCTGGGCGAGCGCGGGCAACCAGGGCTTCAAGGGCTCGCGCAAAAGCACCCCCTTTGCCGCCACCCGGGCCGGGGAGGTAGCGGCTAAAAAAGCGATGGAGTCCGGCATGCGTCAGCTGGATGTGTACGTCAAGGGACCTGGTTCAGGACGAGAGTCCGCGATCCGAGCGCTGCAGACCGCGGGGCTGCGAATCAACATGATAAGGGATGTCACGCCTATCCCGCATAACGGCTGCCGACCGCCGAAACGCCGAAGAGTTTAAGGAGAACTGACGTGGCCAAATATCGTGGACCTGTGTGTCGGTTATGCCGACGTGAGACCGTAAAGCTCTTCCTAAAGGGCTCACGGTGTATGACGGAGAAGTGTGCGGTCGAACGGCGGACATTTCCGCCGGGACAACATGGACAGGCCCGGCCCCGGGCCTCGGAATACAGCACACAGCTCCGAGAAAAACAGAAGCTGAAACGGACATACGGCGTCCTTGAACGCCAGTTCCGGGGAGTCTTTGCCAAGGCCGAACGTCAGGAAGGCGTGACTGGAGAAAACCTCCTCCGCATGCTTGAGCGACGCCTCGATAACGTCGTGTACAGGCTGGGCTTTGCCGCCTCTCGCACTGAGGCGCGCCAATTGATCAATCACGGGCACTTCCGTGTGAACGAGCGCAAGGTCAACAAGCCATCCTTTCTTGTACGCGAGGGCGATGCCATCTCCGTGAAGGAACGCAGTCGCGCCATTGTGCCGATCACAGCCGCCCTCGAGGGTGTTGCCAGCCGTGGCGTACCCGGATGGCTGGACCTGGACGCAGCCAACCACAAGGGAATGGTGCGGGGGTTGCCCGTTAAGGATGACATTCAGATTCCGGTCAACGAGCAACTGGTGGTCGACCTCTATTCTCGGTAATGTTCGTGACGGCTACGGGTCAGATCTGCCCTAGCGGGCAAGACCTGACGGCCGAAAGGGAGCCAGTATGCAGAAGGGTATGCGCGATTTTCAGATTCCGACAAAGACCGAAGTTGACAAAGAGACACTGACGCCGACCTACGGCCGTTTCACGGCCGAGCCGTTTGAGCGCGGGTTTGGCATGACCGTGGGGAACTCCTTGCGGCGCGTGCTGCTGTCTTCGCTGACCGGAGCGGCCATTGTCTCCGTGAAAATTGAAGGTGTGCTGCATGAATTTTCTACGATCCCCGGGGTGACCGAAGACGTGACGGATATCATCCTGAACGTCAAGAAGATTCGGTTGAAGCTCAATGCGGACAAGATGAAGTCCATCCATTTACGGAAAAAAGGACCCGGCATCGCCAAGGCGGGCGACATTGAGCATGACGCCGACATCGAGATTCTGACCCCGGATCTTCATCTCGCGACCTTGGATAAAGGCGCCAATCTCGATCTGGAAATGGTTGTCAAGCGCGGGCGCGGGTATGTCGCGGCTGACCGCAATAAAGAGGAAGAGACATCGATCGGCGTTCTTCCGATAGATGCGCTGTACTCGCCCGTGACCCGCGTCAACTATCTTGTCGAGAATGCGCGTGTGGGCCGCATGACCGATTACGACAAGCTCATTCTTGAGGTATATACGGACGGGAGCATCTCACCCGAAGACGCCCTGTCGGACGCTGCCCTGATCGTCCGGGGACATTTGGATATCTTCATCAACGTGAAGGACATCGAAGAGGCCATCAGCCGGCCGTCGGTAGCGGAATCGATCACGGAAAGCAACAAAAATCTGTTGCGCAGCGTCAATGAACTCGAGCTTTCGGTCCGTGCGGCAAATTGTTTGAAGAACGCCAATATTAAGACCATCGCGGATCTTGTTCAAAAGACCGAGGCGGATATGTTGCGCACCAAGAACTTCGGCAAGAAGTCTCTGAACGAGATCAAGGAAATCCTAAATGAGATGGGCGTCAGCCTGGGCATGAAACTCGATCATCTGTCAGATGGCGGTTCATCCGAGAAGCGAGAGGAGTAACCGACGTCATGCGCCACCGGACAAGTGGTCGTCAACTCGGTCGTAACACGCACCATCGTCGAGCGCTTTTTCGAAGCCTGGTCACCTCCTTGCTGGAGCACGAACGGATTGAAACGACCGAGGCCAAGGCCAAGGAAGTGCGGATACTGACGGATCGGATCATTACGCTGGGGAAACGGGGAGACCTCCACGCACGGCGGCGCGCCCTGGCGTACGTCAGAACGCGAGAGGTTGTCAGCAAGGTCTTCACCGACCTGGCCGGACGTTTCGCTGAGCGCCCCGGTGGCTACACCCGGTTGATCAAGACAAGACGCCGGGTAGGAGATGCCGCGCGTATGGTGGTGATCGAGTTGCTGGCTCGTGTCGTGCCTAAAAAGGAGACGGCCGCTTCCGAGAGCGACAAAAAGAGCTCCAAAACCGCACCTCCAGCATCGGGAGAGACCGCGGGGACATCGAAGGCTCGGCCGCGCAAGGAGGCTGCGGCACGACCCTGACCGGGTCATCCTTTTGTCCTTCCTGAGAACTGTGTTATAGTCGCGCATGTCAATCATGGCCACCGGGAACCGGGAACGGCTGGCGCGAGCTGGGCTTCTGGGCATCATGCTCATGGTGCTGGGCACCCTCGTCATCTTTATTCTGCAAGGCCCCGTTCGGCGCATTCCCTCGATGTCGGTCGCCGTGATTCCCCCGTCTCCCTCGTCGGGACTGCGTGAATTTTCCTTTGTTGAAAGCAAGGCCGGCGACGTAGAATGGAAAATTCGCGCGCAACAGGCGCAGGTCTTCGACGCAGACGCTAAGGCTGTCCTCAGCGGCGTGCGCGTGACGATGGCGGACTCAAAGGGCATCCAGATGACCGTGGAAGGCGACGATGGCACGATCAATACCTCCTCGAAAGATTTCGTGTTGAGCAACCGATCCGGTGAGTTGGCGATTGTCTTTAACGACGGCTTTACGATCTACACCTCAACGGTCACATGGGTGAACGACGAACGCCGCCTGTGGACGGACGCCCCGGT
>JBBRRL010000237.1:0-4590 GCA_038200775.1 Nitrospirales bacterium | reverse complement strand
GACGCCATGCACGGAAGCTACCTGGGACCGTGTTTTTCCAACGAAGAGATCGAACGTGTCTTGAACGCTCAAAAACTGCCCTACACTCGTTTGAATGACCAGGTCCTGTTTGATCAGGTGTCAGGGGACTTGCACTCGGGAAAGGTTGTGGGATGGTTTAACGGCCGCATGGAATTCGGACCGCGCGCGCTCGGCGGGCGGAGCATTCTTGGAGATCCACGCAATCCTAAGATGCAGTCGGTGATGAATCTGAAAATTAAGAATAGAGAATCCTTCCGGCCATTCGCCCCATCCGTGCGGCGGGAGCGAGTGTCAGACTATTTTGATATTAATGTCGATAGTCCTTACATGCTGCTGGTCGCGGCTGTTTCAGAAAAACGCCGCACGAGCCCGACGGCAGAACAGAAGCATCTCTGGGGGATTGACCTATTAAATGTACCGCGCTCTGATATCCCCGCGGTCACGCATATTGATTATTCAGCGCGTATTCAAACCGTCCACCAAGAGACAAATCCACGCTATTACAACCTGCTCACGGCCTTCGAAGCTCTCACTGGCTGTGGCGTCCTTGTGAATACCTCCTTCAACGTGCGCGGCGAACCGATCGTATGCACGCCGGAGGACGCGTATCGCTGCTTCATGAGGACGGAGATGGATGTACTAGTTTTGGAAAACTGCGTGCTGTACAAGGCGGAGCAAAGTCCCTTGATCGAGGACACAGACTGGAGAACAGAATTTGCTTTGGATTAGCATGGTCCGTTCACGCGGGGGTTCTCCTAAGACAGAGTAAGCGTTTCAGTGAATAACTAATAGATGACATTGATGAAAGAGCGGGGAGGTATCTGTGAAAGGATCTCATACAGCAAAACGGTCTAGTCCTACGGAGGATACGATTAAGCAACATCGCAGTTTCGGGCTGATGGTTGGAGGAATCTTTATCGCCATCGGTGTCTGGCCGCTCATTCGTCGCGGGGAAGACATTCGGTTGTGGGCCGTGATTCTCGGCTCCTTATTGGTGGTCCTCGGGCTTCTGATCCCTGGCCGCCTGGGACCTATATATAAGGCCTGGATGGCTGTAGGTCATATCCTGGGATGGGTGAACACGCGAATCATTTTGGGAGTCATCTATTATGGATTACTCACCCCCATGGGACTCGTGATGCGTCTAGCAGGCAGGGACGCGATGCGAGTGCATGATGATGTCAGTGCCAGTACCTATCGAGTTGTGCGGTCACCAAGGCCGCGTTCACACATGCTACGGCAATTTTGAGATCAAGGAGGTAGAGACGTGGGCGATTTGATCACTGAGTTATGGGCGTTTATGAAAGAAAGTAAGAAATACTGGATGTTGCCGATTATTATTGTCCTCACGCTCTTTGGGGGACTTCTCATTTTCGCGCAGGGCTCTGCTGTGGCCCCCTTTATCTACACGCTGTTTTAAGCGTCGTAGTTCGTTTAGACAATCCCTCGGTTTCCAGGACAAACCAAGACAGTCAGCGGAATTCAGCACCGATTAGAGGGGTTATCAAGATGAAAACGCGTTGTTGGCAGCTCGTGCTGATGTTCGTCCTCGTGTGTGCGGTCGATGCAGGAGCCGTGGATGTGACACCTCAGCGGGACGGGTACCGGATCGGTCCGAACGACGTTATTCGGGTCCAGGTGTTTGGCGAGGACGATCTGACGATTGAAAACAAGGTCAGCGGTGATGGGAAAATGAATTATCCGCTACTCGGGGTATTGCAGGTCGAGGGCCAGACGATCGAGGAACTGCAACGAGAGTTAACCGTACGATTAGGATCCGGCTATGTCCGGCTCCCCAAAGTGAGTGTTTCGATTGTACGGCATCGCAACTTTTATGTCAGCGGCGAGGTAAAGACGCCTGGAGGCTATCCTTATGAAGAAGGGTTAACCGTTCAGAAAGCGCTCTCCATAGCCGGAGGATTGACGGAGAAATCCGACAAGCAGGGCATCAAAGTGACTCGTCTGACCGATGGTCGTGCGGAGACACTAGCCATAGGGCCTGACGGCGTCGTTCAGCCAAATGACATTCTCATTGTCGCAACTCAGAATCACAAATTCTACGTGAGCGGAGAGGTGAAGACGGCGGGGGTCTACCCTTATGCCGACGGGCTGAGCGTCCATAAGGCGATTGCCATGGCGGGCGGTCTTACGGACAAAGCCGAACGAGAAACCATCCAGCTCTTACGGCACACTTCTAAAGGAGAGGAGACACTGTCCGTCAAACTCGAGACCTCGGTGCTCCCTGATGATGTGATTGTCATCGCCGAAGCCCACAGGGTCTATTTGACAGGGGAAGTCCGAACCCCCGGACGGTATTTTTATGAGCCGGGCATGACGGTACAACGGGCGCTGACACTTGCCGGAGGCGTCACGGACAAGGCCGACAAGCAAGACATCAAACTCACGCGCCTCACGGATCGCCGAATCGAGACGTTACCCATCGGACCCGACGACGTCATTCAGCCGAATGACATTCTGATGGTGGCGACACAGAACCGCAAGTTTTACGTGAGTGGCCAGGTGAAAACCCCGGGCGCATATCCCTATGGTGACGGGCTCAGCGTTCAGAAGGCGATTGCGATGGCCGGCGGATTCACAGAGAAGTCGGACAAGTCAGGGGTCAAGGTGACCCGTCCGAACGACAAGAGCATGGAGGTTCTCCTGCTCGATGCCGATGCCGTGGTCATGCCGGATGATATGATTGTCGTGGCTCAATTACAGAAGTTCTACGTCAATGGCGAGGTGAAAAAACCCGGCGACTTCACATATGAAACGGGGATGACGGTCCACAAGGCAATTGCAATGGCCGGGGGCTTCACAGACAAGGCGGCGATGAAACGGGCGAACGTGTTACGCAATATTAATGGCAAGGAGTCCACGATCGAGCTTCCACTCGATGGGACTTTGCTACCGGAGGACATCATCGTCGTTCGGCAGAGGTTCTTTTAGGTTCACGCTAATGCTCATGAGCACGGCGGGAATCACGGGAATTCACCATGATGGGAGAGGCTTAGGAATGATTAGCATGTACCGGTGCCTGGCTTTAGTGTTGGTGCTTCTATTCACGTTCACTGCCGGGGCGATGGAACTCACACCCCCGCAGGATGAATACCGTATCGGTCCGAACGACGTCATTCGTATTCAGGTATTTGGCGAAGACGATTTGACGCTCGAAAGCGCAGTGAGCGGGGAGGGAAAACTCAACTATCCGCTCCTCGGCATGTTGCAGGTAGCTGGCCGCACAGTTGAGGACCTGCAGAAAGATCTGACTGGACGGTTAGGTTCAGGGTATCTGCGGAATCCGAAAGTCAGCGTTTCGATTATTCAACATCGGAACTTCTACGTCGGCGGCGAAGTGAAGAAGCCTGGAGGATACGCGTACCAAGAAGGGCTGACTGTCGAGAAAGCAATTACGATGGCAGGGGGCTTTGCCGACAAATCAGACAAGACGAACGTGAAGGTGACGCGACTCCGTGGCAAGGGAGTTGATGTCGTGTCTCCGGAGCCGGATACGCTGATCATGCCGGATGATCTGATTGTCGTGGCCCAGTTACAGAAATTTTATGTCAATGGCGAAGTCAAGAGGCCGGGTGATTATCCCTACGAGAAGGGGCTCACCGTGCATAAGGCCATTACCATGGCGGGCGGGTTTACTGATAAGGCATCGACGAAACGGGTGAAAGTGCTGCGCCGCATAAGTGGTGATGAGCAAACCATCGAGATCCCCCTGGATGCCCCCGTGTTGCCACAAGATATCGTCGTAGTCCGCCAACGATTCTTTTAACCCGCACGATTTGACGGCTTGGGCGATGAGCGGATTTTCGTCCATCGCCGAGCTCAGCATTTTCCTGACCCACCTATCAAGCACGGACAGAAGTATGGAGGTAACAACAATGCGTTGGCGACTCTGTCTATTGTTCATTCTAGCGTGCGCGTTCGATGGAACGACAGTCGGAGCGACGGCTCCGCACGACGGGTATCGGATCGGTCCGAACGATATTATTCGCGTCCAGGTGTTTGGTGAAGACGACTTGACAGTGGAAAGCAAAGTCAGCGGGGATGGGAAAATGAATTATCCGCTGCTTGGCATGCTGCAGGTGGAAGGGCGGACAATCGAGGAACTGCAACAAGAGCTAACAGTACGGTTAGGGTCTGGCTATGTGCGGCTCCCCAAAGTGAGCGTCTCGATTGTGCGGCATCGAAACTTTTATGTCAGCGGCGAGGTCAAAACCCCCGGCGGCTATCCTTATGAAGAAGGGTTAACCGTTCAGAAAGCGCTCTCTATAGCAGGAGGGTGGACGGAGAAGTCCGACAAGCAGGGCATGACAGTGACACGTCTGACAGATGGGCGCGCCGAGACACTGGCCATAGGGTCTGATGGCGTCGTTCAGCCAAATGACATTCTCACCGTTGGGTCCCAAAATCACAAATTCTATGCCAGTGGAGAGGTCAGGACGCCAGGTGGGTATCCGTACAAAGAAGGACTGACCGTGCACCGGGCGATCGCGATGGCGGGGGGTCTGACCGAAAAGGCGGAGCGCGATTCTCTACGGGTCTTACGCCACACCG